>DATFOL010000275.1:0-12183 GCA_035265545.1 Gemmatimonadaceae bacterium
AGACGTCCGCCGCTCACAGCACCATCCGCGCGAGCACGCGCCAGCGTTTATCCAGGATCAGCCACTGGTTGAGGTCCCCATGCCCGACGGGCTCGAAGGGATCGTAGACGACGAACAAGTTCCCCGCGTCGGCGACGACGACGCGCCGCGGCGGTCCGGTGCCGAGGCCATAGAGGTGGGCGGCGCGCTCGCAGATGCGCTCGTCGTCGACGATGTGCACGGCGGTGGAGTCGCCGTTCGGCAGTCCGATGCCGAAGCGGAAGCGTGGGCTGGCCATGTCGCGCGCGCGATCGAGGACGAGCACGGTGGTGATCTGCTCGGTCACGCACGCGCTTTCGCCGGCGCGCCGGAAGCCGCGCGGCCGGCAGTTGTGTCGGTTGCGCAGGGCGTCGGCGTACTCCTCGAGCGCGACCGTCACCGTGTCGGTGGCACCGGCGCGCACTGTGACCGTGTCGGTGCGTCCCTCGTACCCGGACGCGCGCGACCCGAGGACGTAGCGACCGAACATGAGCGACGCGAAGAACGGGGTCGGCTGGCCCGCGGCGTCCTCGAGGCGCACCATCGGCTGCGCGACCGTATCGCGAGGCAGGAGTGGAGAGAGGACGATCCAGCCGTGCGGCGCCGGCGCCGACGCTCCGAAGGTACCGAGCCGCACGACCAGCCTCCCCTTCCCGCCCGCGTAGCCGGCGGCCGGCGTCGCGTCGAGCGACACGACCGGTCGGCACTGCGCCGCCGGCACGTAGCGTGATTCCCAGGTCGTGAGTGACTCGGGGGAAACGCGGCCGCGCGCGCACGCAGCCAGCGCAAGTCCGATCACGGCGAGGGCGAATGCGGCCAAAACACGCACGCTACGCAACTGCATTCACCGATTTGCCATCCGCTCAGGGGTCGAGTGATCCGATCACTGTCGTTCCACGTTCCGCATCGCCGCGTCGCTGCGCATCGGCGTTGTTCGTCCGAGGTGCAACGAAAATCCGACATCGGCGAGCCGGATGATACTTCGCCGGGTGCCGCCGAGGTACCAGCAGTCGCGGCGGACGGTCAGACGATCGCCCCCTGTCTGCCCAGAATCAGGTGGTCGCGGCCAGGTCGCGATAGAAGAAGGTCGTGGCGCACGGCTCGCCGTCGGGCATCAGCGCGAAGCGGGGAATCACGCCGACGCGCGTCCAGCCGAGCCGCGTGTACAGCCGCTCGCCGGCGTCGCCGGTGACGGCATCGAGCACGAGGAGCGTGCGGCCGCAGTCTCTCGCCATCGACTCGGCGGCCCGCATCAGCGCCGCGCCGAGCCCCTGCCGTCGCGCGCGACGGTGCACGAGCATCTTCACCAGCTCGGCGCGGTGGGGCTGGTTTTCCGGCATGTCGAGCACGAGCTGCACGGTGCCGCAGATTCCCTGCCCGTCCTCGGCGACGAGCAAGGCCCGGCCACCCGTTGCCACCCCGTGGGCGACCTGACGCCAGAATGCCTCGGCGCGCTCGCAGGTGAGCGGTCGCATGAAGCTCACGGATGCGCCTCCCTCCACACAGTCGATCAGCAGGTCGGAGAGCGCCTGGATCTCGTCGTCGCTCACGGCGTGCAGCCGGCGCATCCTCCAGGGAGTGTCGGTCATCGTCTCGGAGAGTCAGAGGCCATCACCACCGCGTAGCGCGCCGGCTTCCGGGTGGGGTTGTGGAACATCGTCGGCCGGTCGAGCAGCATGGCCAGGCAGTCGCCGTCCCGCAGACGATGGTGCTCGTCGCCGATCGTGATCTCGATCGTGCCGTCGAGCACCCACACCTGCTGGTGGATGCGGACGTCGCGGGCGCCGGTCTCGAACGCCACGCGAGCCTTCGGCGGGAACTCGACCTCGACGATCTGCATCGGCTGGGCGACGCCGGCAGGCGACACGTTGCGACGCACGTAGCCGGAGCCGGGATCGCGCCACGACGGTTGGTCGGCACGACGCGCCACTGTGCCTTCGTGCTCGATGGCGGCGTGCGGCGACTCGAACATCGCGGCCATGGTGACCCCGAGCCCGGCGGCGAGCTTCTCGAGCACCACCGCGGTGGGGTTGCTCTCTCCCCGCTCGATGACCGAGATCATCGACCGGCTGACGCCACTTCGCGTCGCCAGCCGCTCGAGCGAGAGCCCCGAGGCGGCGCGAAGCTCGCAGACCCGCTCGGCGATGCGCGCGTTGAGGCCTCGGGTGATGATTTCCTCCATGGTGGAGGATTTTCTAATATATTGGACAATGTGTCAAGGGGCGGTGGGTGGGTGGATCGTGGGCTCGTTGGTCGGAGGTTGAGTGAGGTGAATGGCTCCGGACAGGACCTGGGTGCAGATCCCTCGACTGCGCTCGGGATGACGATACCCCCGCTCACCAATCAACCGACCAATCACCAACTCCCCAACTCACTCACCGCCTCGTCGTGGCCCACCCTATGCTCGGCTCGACGGTGCATCGGAGATCGCCGCCGCGCTGCATCGACGTCGAATGCGTCGAGCGTCGGCGAACGGAGCAATCTCGAACCGGGGAGTAAAGGATGACCGACACCCTGGTCATCGGCGCGGGCGCGGCAGGGCTGTTCGCCGCGCGAGAGCTGATGCGGGCCGGACGGGAAGTGGTCGTGCTGGAGGCCAATCATCGCGTTGGCGGACGGATCCTCACGGAGCTCGAGACGCGGGCGGGGATCCCGATCGAGCTCGGGGCCGAGTTCGTTCACGGAGAAGCACCAGAAACGACACGATTGCTCGACGAGGCACGGCTCGCGACCGTGCCGGTGCTCGGCCGCCACTATCGATCCGATCACGGCGAGCTTTGCGCGCAGGGCCCCGCGTGGGAGCGGATGCAGCGAGTGTTCGCTCACCTGAGCAAGCGTCGCAAGGAGGACCGCTCCTTCCAGGAGTTCCTGGACGACGAGCCGGGTGGAGCGCGGCTGCGCGCAGAGCGCGAGCTGGCGCGCGGCTTCGTGCAGGGCTTCAACGGCGCCGATCCCGCGCTGGTCAGCGAGAAGTCGTTGGCCGAGCAGGACGATCCCACCGAGGGCGCGGCGGAAGCGCGACGAATCGTGAACGGCTACGCGGCGCTCGTCGTGCACCTGGAGCGTGAGGTCGCGGGACTGATCCGGCTGCACACGGCGGCGCGGCGCGTAGTCTGGAACGACGATGGTGTGGTCGTCGTCGACGCGCGCGGCGAGGAGCATCGTGCGCGCACGGCGGTCGTCACGGTGCCGCTGCCGATGCTGCAGGACGGTGCGATCCGAATCGAGCCCGAGGTGCCGGCGCTACGTCGCGCCGCGGGGCGGCTCGTCATGGGTCACGTCGTCCGCGTCAACGTCGTCGTGCGCGAACGGTTCTGGGACGAGAAGGTCGAGGACCTCGGGTACCTGCACGCGCCGACGCGGCCCATCACGGTGTGGTGGACGCAGAATCCGGTGCGGGCGCCACTGCTCACCGGGTGGGCGGGAGGCCCGCCCGCGCTGGAGCTCTCGCGCGATGGTCGGGTGGAGGAGACCGTGGTGGCGGAGCTCGCGCACGCATTCGGGATGCGGCGAGCGCGAATGGAGGCCGAGGTCGAGTCGCTCCACTGGCACGACTGGAGCCGCGACGAGCATGTACGCGGCGCGTACAGCTATGTGGGCGTCGGTGGTACCAGCGCGCCACGCTCGCTCGCTCGCGCAGTGGGCGGCAGACTGTTCATCGCCGGCGAGGCGACGGACAGTGAGAGCGGCGGCACGGTGGAAGGCGCGCTGGCGAGCGCGACGCGCACGGTGCGTGGCGTTCTCCGCGCGCTATCCGATTGATCGGAGCGCGACTCTAATGTGACAGGCGCGCGCGCCGCCATGCCGCGGGCGACTCTCCGGTCTCTCGCTTGAACGCGCGACTGAACGCCGCCTCCGAATCGTAGCCCACCTGTGCGCCGATCGCGGCGACCTTGGCGGAGCCGCGTCTGAGCTGCTCGGCCGCGAGCTGAAGGCGCCAGCGAGTGAGATACAGCATCGGCGGAATGCCGACGAGGCGCGCAAACCGCTCGGACAACACCGTGCGCGACGACGCGATGGCGTGCGCGAGCTCGGCCAGCGTCCACGGATGCTCGGGACGCTCGTGCAACCGCGTGAGCGCCTGACCCACGACCGGGTCCATCAAGCCGGCCAGCCAGCCACTCTGGTGCGCCGAGACCTGCTCGACGTGTCGGCGCACGACCTCGACGAACATCAGCTCGGCCATCCGGGTGAGCATCGTCTCGCTGCCGACGCGGCCCATGCGCGACTCGGCGACGACCTGCTCGGGAAACTGCGCCAGCCATCCGGCAGCGATGCCCTGGAGATGGATCTGTCGCGGCAACGCGGCGAGCAGCGGATTGAAGGGACGCGCGTCGCAGCCCATGAAGCCGCAGACGAACGCAGTGTCGCGCATCGTATCGGGGCCCATCAACACGGTCTCGGGATAGCGCTTCGGCCGCGAGCCATTGCGCTGCCGATCGATCCACTTTCCCGCGGCGCTCGACATGAGCGTCGCGTCCCCGTGAGGAAACACGACGACGTCACCGGGCTGCATGCGCACCTGCTCCTCGCCGTCGAGCCCCGCCCACGCGGTGCCGCTGAGCAGGATGTGGTACGAGATCAGGTGCTCGGCCTCGGGGAGGATGCGCGGTACGAGCTCACACGCCGCTTCGGAGAGGATCGACCACGGAGGTGCGGCCTTCACTTGGTAGAAGAAGGCGCCGTTGAGCTTCACCGCACGCAGAACGTCGGACAGCGGATCCATCGGATCGTGCTCCTTCGGCCGAGAAGCTCACGACGCGCGTCGGAGATGCGTCGAGCGATGCGGACGAGTGGTCAAGCGATGCGGACGCTCGGTCATTCGCCGGCACACCGCGCGCAGCTTGCTTTGTGGGGCGAGCGATCGGTGTCGACCGCCGCGTCGATCAAATTACACGGAACATCAGACCATGAAAGCCAGAACCCGCACCATCCTCGTCGTCGCACTGCTTCCGCTCGCGTGGGCGGGAGCGTGCGTCGGCGCACAACGAATCTCCACGCCCCGCGCGCCCGACGTTCAGGCACTTCGCTCGTCACTCGCCGCATACACCAGTTTCGGCCTGGCCAAGAAGGCGGGTTACGCCACGGCGATCACCGACTGCATGTCGAATGGCGACGAGGGAGCGATGGGCGTGCACTACGGCAACCCCGAGCTGATAGACGGTATCACCGACGCGCTTCATCCCGAAGTGCTGATCTACGAGCCCGGAGCAAGCGGCGCAATGAGCCTCGTTGGCGTGGAATTCGTCGTGCCGTTCGCGGTGATCTCCAAGTCGTCCACTCCACCGACGCTGTTCGGCCAGCGCTTCGTCCCGAACGACGTGTTCCAGCTGTGGACACTCCACGTCTGGACACATCGCTCGAATCCGAGCGGACTGTTCGCGTCGTGGAATCCGCGCGTGCACTGCTGAGTTCCGGCGAACCACGAGAAGCACGTGAGTGCGGCATCACCCGCGAACACGTTGGAATAAACAACTGGCATGATACGTCACAGGCGAGGCGACACGGCAACGACGCGTCGCCTCGCATGCGTGCGAACGCTGTGCGCCCGTCCTCTGTTCTACTCGGCGACGATCTCGTCGCTTACAGGACTCCTCTCATGATCGGTACTATGGGCGCTCGCGCCCTGTTCCTTCTGCTCGTTGCCGCGATGGCATGCGGCTACGACTCGCCCGATGGTGGCTACGGCGCGCCGCCTACCGCGCCGCCGGGGGCGCCTCCCGTCGAACCTCCGCTCACACCGTCGCCGATCAACGGTCTCTGGACGTCGAGCGGAAGCGAGCCGGAGCTGCTTCGCATCTCGACCGAGCAGCTCGCAAAGAGCGCCACGCTCGACCCCGCGACCCACATCACGACGCCGAGTGCGACGCTCTTCACGCTCAACAGCGTCGCGTTCGACGACTTCGGCGCCATGTGGGTCGCGAGCCAGGACGATTCGGTGCTCGTCGGGTTCATTCAGGGGAGCCTCACGAGCTCGCGATCGAGAAGCGCGAAGATCGTGATCAAGTCGAACGCGCGATCGCTGAGTGCACCGAGCGGCCTGGCGTTCGATCCTCAGAACCGATTGTGGGTGTCGAACGCCGAATCGGGAACGCTCGTGCGCTACGACGCCGAGCAGCTCGAGCAGAGTGGTTCGCCCGCGCCCGCCGTCGTCCTCGCCAACATGGGGCACCCGAATGCGCTCGCCTTCGACGCGCAGGGTGCGCTCTGGGTGGCCGACACGCGCAACCATCGGTTGGTCAAGTTCGCGAGCGCCAAGCTCGAGATGTCGGGCTCGCCCACGCCCGACGTCCAGCTGTCGGGCGCTTCCAGCTCGCTGGAGGCTCCCTCTGGCCTGGCGTTCGACCGCTCGGGACGACTCTGGGTGACCGACCCAGGCCGGCAAACGCTCGTCGCATACTCCGCCGCGCAGCTCGCGGCGACCGGGTCGCCCACCCCAGCAGTGATCCTCGCGGGCACCAGCGAGTCGGCGGGCATTCCGACCGGCATCGCATTCGACGCCGAGGACGACCTGTGGGTGGTCAGCGGCGAAGGCTCGTTGCGGCAGTACGATCACACGGAGCTGATGGCGAGCGGCGCGCCGCGCCCGACGATCACGCTCCGCATCCAGAATCGCGCGCTCTTCTGGAGCATCGCCTTCTGGCCCAAGCCTGCGGGGCTGCCGCTGAACTGATCACCGACGAACGCAGCGGCGCGGCGCGAGCTCAGCCGCGCCGCCGCTTTGCCCCGCCCCCCGCCCTCCCTTTCGGCTTCGATTTCCCTTTTTCTTTCGTCTTCGCCGTCGTCTTCGCCGTCGCCTTCGCTCTTGGCTTCGCCTTCGCTTTTGGCTTTTTCGCTTTTGGCTTTTTCGCTTTTGGCTTCGTCTTCGCGCGGCGGGCGACGTCGAGCGCGCGCTCGGCCCACGGTCGAAGCGATTCCGGGTCCTCGAGCGCGTCCTCGGGGGCTTCGCGATAGTTCATCGAAGCGGTGCCCTCGCCGAATGGCTGGAATGCCTTCAGCCCGCGCGCCTCGAACTCGGGGCGGGTCTGGTCGTCCACCTTGAGATAGAGCACGTCATCGTCGATCAGGGCGAAGAACAGCTCGCCCGCGTAGAGGCCGACGGCGCCGAACATGCGCCGTGGGCGCACCGATGGGACGACCCGTCGAAGCTGATCGAGGACGAAGGTCTGATAGCCGGGGCTCACGGGCATGACATCAATATGTGGGCACCCGGATTCGGCGGCGACTCACTCTTGCGCGTGAAATGCGGCGCCCGTAGGCTCGGGAGCCACCGATCGATCGGATAGCGCCCGCGCGGGGCCCGACCTGCGCGCCGAGCTGAATCGACCCCAGGGCGGACCACCTGGCACGGTGCGCCCGCGGACGTCGTCGCCATGATCAGCAGCACATCCCCCACCTGCCATCGTTTGGTGATCGCGACATCGCGCGTCATCAAAGCGCTCGTGGTCGTCGGCGTCGTTGGCGCGTGCAAGGCCGTGGAACTGCCAATCCAGAGCCACCTCCCGGCGCAGATCGTCGCCGTCACCTATCCGCCAGTGTCGGCATTGGTGAAGAGCCAGGTCGCGACGCGTCCGGCGGTGCGCGTGTTGGACCAGTTCGGCGTGCCGGTGGCCAACATGACCCTCGAGTTCGTGGTGACCGCAGGGGAGGGTCAGGTCGACAGCCCAACCGCGCAAACCGACGCCCAGGGGCTGGTGTCCGTTGGGTGGAGCATCGGTCCCAAGGCGACCATCAACAAGCTCGAGATCCGTTTCGCGTATCTGAGGCCGTTGGAGTTCCAGGTGAAGGGTACGCCCGGGCCCGTCGCGAAGCTCCAGCCGGCGCGAGGTGATCTGCAGGCCGGGCCGCCAGGTACGACGCTCCCGTCCACCCTGGGCGTCCGCGTGCTCGACTCGTACGACAATCCGATCAGCGGCGTGCCCGTGAGCTTCAGTGTGTCGACTGGTGGAGGAACGATCGAGGTCGCAACCGGCACCAGCGATTCCGAAGGGGTCGCCGACGCCGGACGATGGACACTCGGCGCGACTGCCGGCACGCAGCGGATTCTCGCACGGGTGGCTCAGGGCGGGGCCCCATCGACGGAGCTCACCGCCCAGGCCCACGTGTGCACCACGGGTGACCCGTCGCTCTGGTGCGCGGTGGACCGCAGCATCGTGTTCGTGCGCAGGAGCGACGGCCAAATCCATCGGATGAACATCGACGGGAGCAATCTCACCACCCTCACCACCACCGGAGATCACCGGTCGCCGGTGGTGTCGCCGGACGGGCGACGGATCGCCTTCGCACGGACGCTGCCTGGGGGAGCGAGCGACATCTACGTCATGAACGTCGACGGATCGAACGTCGTGCGTCGAACGTCGGACGTCCGCTTCTTCTACGGCATCTCATGGGCACCGGACAATCGCCGGCTGGTGGTCGCCGAGTTCGGGCCGACTGCCGCCGTGCATGTGCTGAGCGCCGACGACGATGGCACCGCGCCCATGAAGATCGCAACCGACGCGCGAACACCGGCGTGGTCTCCCGACGGGAGCCTGATCGCGTTCGTGCAGCCGAGCGCCGGCGACGCGAACGACGCGCTGGGCGTGATGAAGCCGGATGGAAGCGGCCGCACCCTGCTCTCGCCCACGAGCGGGTTCCGCAACAGTGTGTCCTGGTCGCGCGACGGGCGGGTCGCGTCAATGATGTGCGCGACCGGCGAGTGCACGCTGCTGACAATGAACACCGATGGTACGGGCGCGCGAGCGCTGCCCATCCCCGTCGGGATCTGGAACGCGTCGATGTCCCGGGACGGACTCTACCTCGCCTTCGCCGGGACATCGGCGAAGACCACCTCGATCGAGCTCCTCAGCCTGGACGGCAAGGAGAAGCGGTCGTTGAGCGTGGACGGGTTCGACGTGTCGTGGGTACCGTAGCGCGCCGACCACCGCCTGGCGGCGTCAGCGCGCCGAGTCGGGGGCCGAGTCGAGCAGGCGCCCCACCGACACCACTCGGTAGCCGCGCGCGTGCAGGCTGTCCACCAGCGGGCCGATCGCGGCGCGCGAGGTGCGGCGGCTCGGGTACCAGGGATGGAGGATGACGATCGATCCCGGACGCGCGCGCTCGAGCACGTGGCGGACGATCCCCTCCGGCGTCGCGGCGACGTCGGGGTACGAGTCCGGCTCGACGCTCCACATCACCGTCGTTCGGCCGAGCTCGTGTCCGGCCGCGACGAGCTTCTGCCCCGCTTCCGGCGACTCGGCCAGCTCGCGCCCGATGAGGAAGAACGTCGCCTGTGCGCCGTGCGCTCGCAGCACCTCGATCAGCGAGTCGACGACCGCGTCCGCCGGCCCGTCGTCGAAGGTGAGGGCCACGAGGGAGTCTCGCGGATACGCCTCGGCCACCAGCCGTCCGAAAAGCTGCACCGTTCGCGATCCTGCCAGCTGGCGCAGCCCGGCGAGGAGCAGCGCCACGAGGAGGAACGCCGCGGCAATCGACAGGAGGGGGCGCGGCCGCTTCACGACAGGTCCACTTCGAGGAGCGTCCGCGGTGCGTCAGGCCAGGACTGGGGAGGTCGTCGACACGCTCGCTCGGCCGCGATAGGCCAGCCAGAGCATGATGCCGCTGATGATCACGTGCGGTATGTTCAGGCCGATGTTCTCCCCCAGTGGTTTGCCCTGGAGCATTCCAGTGACGAGGTAAATGATCGCGTCGTATGCGTAGTACCAGCCGAACGCCGTCAGAGCCAAGCGCGATGCGCGCGCGGAATGCAGCGCGGCGACGAGGAAGAGGATCGCGCTCAGGCCGTGCGTCACGTCGTCGAGGAGACTGATCCGATACAACCCCAGCAGCATGTGCTCGCCCGGCTCCATCGACATCCCGGGATGGTGAACGTGCGGCTGTCCGTTGATGCCGGGCATGTAGCCCAGCACGACGACGAAGGCGAAGAAGAGCGCGAAGACGAACGCACCGACCCGAACGGTCTTTTCAGATGGCATTGAGAAGCTCCCGGAAGAAGCAGCGACGCTCGAAGGCGAACCTGCCCAGGCCTGCGCCGCGCCCGACGATGGTACGACGTGTGGCACGGCTGGGGAAGCGGCTCGCGCTGGTGATCGTGGGACTGCTGACATTCGGCGTGCTGGTGAGCGCGATGTCGTGCTGGCGCGCACCCGCCGTCGCCGTGAGTGCGACCCCCGACACCAGCGTGCGGATCGACGAGGTGACGCGGCTCCACCCCGTGACGATGAGCCGCGTGGTGAAGCCACGCACCGTGGAAGACATCGTGAACGCGGTGAAGGCAACCGCCGGTCCGGTGTCGATCGGCGGCGGGCGGTACAGCATGGGCGGGCAGACGGCCACTCCCGACGGCACCCAGCTCGACATGCGGGAGTTCCGCGGGGTGGTCGCGCTCGACACGGTGGCGCGCACGATCACCGTGCGGTCTGGCACGCGGTGGCGCGAGGTGCAGCAGGTGCTCGACCGGGCCGGTCTCGCGGTGAAGATCATGCAGACCTACAACACCTTCACGGTGGGAGGCGCGCTCTCGGTCAACGCGCACGGCCGGTACATCGGCCAGGGTCCGCTCGTGCGGTCGGTGCGTGACATCTCGCTCGTGCTCGCGGACGGGAGCGTGGTCAGCGCCAGCCCGACGCACCGGCCCGAGCTCTTCTACGGCGCGGTTGGCGGGTATGGCGCCGTTGGCGTGATCGCCGAGGTCACGCTCGACGTGGCCGAGAACTCGCGCGTGCGGCGCGACGACGAGAAGCTGCCGGTGGCCTCATACCTCGAGTACTTCCGCCAGCGCGTTCGCGACGACTCGGCGGTGGTCTTCCACAACGCCGACATCTATCCGCCGGCCTACGAGAACGTCCACGTGGTCTCGTACCGGAGGACCAACGATCCGGTGACCGTGCCGGAGCGGATGCTGCCCGCGGACCAGCACGCCTGGAGCCACCGCACGGCGTACGACATGATCACCGACTGGCCGAAGGGGAAGTGGATGCGCGAGCATCTGATCGACCCGTTGATCTTCCGCGGCAATCCGGTGACCTGGCGCAACTACGAGGCGAGCTACGACGTCAGTGAGCTCGAGCCGACGTCGCGGGACCGGGACACCTACGTGCTACAGGAGTACTTCGTCCCGGTGGACAGCATCATGGCGTTCATGCCGCAGATGCGCCGCGTGCTCCAGGCGCACGACGTGAACGCGGTGAACGTGTCGATCCGGCACGCGCTCCCCGACCCGGGTACCTACCTCGCCTGGGCGCCGAACGAGGTGTTTGCGTTCGTGCTGTACTACAAGCAGCGCACGGATCCCGAGTCGCGGCGTGCCGTGTGGCGGTGGACGCGTGAGCTGATCGACGCGGCGGTGGCGAGCGGCGGACGCTACTACCTGCCCTACCAACCGGTGGCGACGCGCGCGCAGTTCGCCGCGGCGTACCCGCGCTCGACCGAGCTGTTCGCCCTGAAGCAGCGCGTCGATCCCACCGGGAAGTTCACGAACGCCCTATGGGATCTCTACCAGCCGGCGGCCGACGGAAGCGTCGCGCCGATGACGGCGCAGCATCTCGCGGCAAACCTTCCGGCCGAAGCGCGATTGGCGCTGGACAGCGTGAAGGGCTACGGGCGGCCGGAGGCCAAGGAGTATCTCACTCATCCGGAGTGGGATCTCGTGTATGGGAGCGAGGCGTATGCACGCTGGCTCGAGGCAGCGAAGCGGCCGAGCGGGTTCCCATACGTGGGGTCGGTCGGAACCTTCTGGCGGTCGTACGCCGGTACGTACGACGCGGCGAAGGCACGGTACGACGTGGACGCGGGGACGCACGTGATGCTCAACGTGATCGGCGTGAGCACCGCGATCGAGTACGGGCTCAAGGGACTCTACGAGAACACGATCGGGCGACTGTTCGAGCTGAACATGCCCGAGGGTGGCACGGCGGAGGATCGCTACGCCGCGAAGGTCGCGCGTGAGTACGCGACCCTGATCTCCACGAAGGGGTGGTACGAGTTCTCGTTCATGGACGCGCTGCGTGGCCTGTGGACAGACGTCCCGCTCGGCGGGCCAGGCATCCTGCGCAAGTGGGAACGCCGGTTCGCGCTGAGCGCCGAGTACCTGGTGAAGGCGGCGTACGCGTCGCTGATCGGCGCGGGCACCGCGGCTGGCTACAGTCCCGACGAGCTGACGCGGTA
>DATFOL010000276.1:0-2561 GCA_035265545.1 Gemmatimonadaceae bacterium
CACTCCCTGCTCCGCCGTCACCGGAGGCTCGGCGCCGTCGCGGATCGCGGCGGCGACGCCGCGGTAGAACTCGAGGTAGTTGCCCGGCACACTCGGCATCGGGCGTACGTCGTCGCCGGCGCCAACCTTGCCCCATGCCGACTCGGGCTCCTCGCCCCAGTCCGGCGAGCCCGGGATGCCACCCGCGAGCAGCGCTTCTTCCTGCGGGTCGATGCCGTGCTTCACGTACGCGCCCTTACTGCCGAGCACCGTGAGGCGCGGGCCGAGGATGCCGACGTTCGGGCTCGTGAAGAGGTGGGACAGCACGCCGCGCTTGTGGCGGATGGCGATGAACACGTCGTCCGTCACGTGGACGTCGGGATGACGGCGCTCGAACTCGGCGTACACGCTGCGCGCGGGACCGAACAGCAGGAGCGCCTGATCGACGAGGTGCACGGTGAGATCGCCGAGCACACCCTCGCCGCGATCACCTGCGCCGGGCTCCGTCCACCGCGCCTTCGGGATCGGGCGCCAGCGCTCGTAGCGCGACTCGTAGCGATGGATGTCGCCGAGCGTGCCCTCGTCCATCAGCTTGCGGAGGGTGAGGACCTCGTTGTCCCAGCGGCGGTTCTGGAAGGGAATCGCGAGCTTCCCCGCCTGCTTCGCCGCGGCGGCGAGATCGCGCGCCTCGGCCGACGTCGTGGCGAACGGCTTGTCGACGACGACGTGGGCACCCTTCGCCAGCGCGGCGCGCGCATATGGCGAGTGGGTCGCGTGCGGCGTGGAGACGACGACGAGATCGAGCGGCGTCGCGTCGAGCATCTGCTCGATCCTGTCGAACAGCTGCGCGTCCGGATAGCGCACACGCGCCTTCGCGACGCGCTCCGGATTGCTCGTCGCGATGGCGGCGAGCCTGAGTCCCGGCGTGGCCGAGACGAGTGGAGCGTGAAAGGTGGAGCCGCCGAGCCCGTAGCCGACGAGACCGACGCGGACCGCCTTCCTGTCTTTCATGTAGATCGCCATGCTTGCCTCAGCCCGTGTTTCGAAGTCCCTGCGCGATCCCGCTCAACGTCGTCGCCAGCACTGCTTCCGTTTTGTCTCGTTCCGGGCTGTCCTCGGGCAGCGCGCGCTTCTTCTTGAGCAACGCGATCTGCAGCAGGGACAGCGGGTCGACATATGGATTGCGCAGCCCGATCGCCGACTGGAGCACCGGTGTATCGCGCAGCAGATGCTCGGTGTCGCGGATCTCGAGCACCGCGTCGACCGTGCGCTGGAACTCTTCCTCCAGCTTGCCGAGCAGCTCGAGATCACCGCCGAGATGGCGCACGTAGGTGCGCGCGATCTCGAGGTCCGTCTTGGCGCACACCATCTCGATCTTGCCGAGCAGGTCGTCGAAGAACGGCCACTTCGCCGCCATACGGCGCAGCCGCTCGACGCCTTCGACCGTGCTCGTGGCCTGCGCGAGCGCGGTGCCCGCACCGAGCCAGCCGGTGAGCATGAGGCGGATCTGGGTCCAGCCGAAGCCCCACGGGATCGCGCGGATGCCGCCGATCCCCGGCGTCGAGCCCGGACGATACGCCGGACGCGAGCCGAAGCGCGCCTCGGCCAGCTCGTCGATCGGCGTCGCGGTGCGGAAGAGCGTGAACAGCGCCTGGTGCTCGTGGACCAGATCGCGGTAGACGCCGAGCGACGCATCGCGCAGCTCGCGCATCGTCGCGCGGAACGACTCCATCTCCTCCGCGCTCACCGATTCGGGCCACTTGGTGAATTCCTGGAGCAGCGCGCCGGCGAGCGTGACCTCCAGGGTTCTTTCCGCGACCGGAAGGAGCCCGAACTGCTGGGAGATGATCTCACCCTGCTCGGTGATCTTGAGCCGACCATTTACAGTGCCGGGCGGCAGCGCGGCGAGCGCGCGGTATACCGGCGATCCTCCGCCGCGACCGACGCTTCCGCCGCGGCCATGGAACAGGCGGAGTGACACTCCGGCTTCGGCGAACAGCTTCGCGAGCGACTCCTGCCCCTCGTACAGCGCCCACGACGCGGCGAGGATGCCGGCGTCCTTCCCCGAATCCGAGTAGCCGATCATCACTTCCTGCCGGTTCCCGCGCGCGGCGAGCTGGCGCCGGTAGACGGGATCCTCGAGCAGCGAGCGCATCACCGCCGGCGCGTTCTCCAGATCCTCGAGCGTCTCGAACAGCGGCACCACGTCGATGCTCGACTCCGGCGGATCGGCGGCGAGATCTACCAGACCTACTTCTCGTCCCAACAGCAGGACTCGAAGTAGATCTTCCGCGCTCTGGGTCATCGAGACGATGTAGGTGCTCGCCGCCTCCTCGGCCATCTCGTTCTGGATCGTGCACACCGCGCGGAAGGTGTCGAGCACTCGCGTAGTGGACTCGGCGACCGGGACGTGCGCGCTCACCAGCGGACGCCGGCCGAGCAGCTCGCGGCGCAACGCGGCGCCGTCGAACTCGGGGAGGCCGAGCTGCTTCGCGATGTCGGCGACGGCGGCGGTGTGGTTGTCCGCGTGGTCGCGGACGTCCATGAGGAACCCGTGCAGCCCGTGCGCGCGCAGCGTGGCG
>DATFOL010000277.1:0-2281 GCA_035265545.1 Gemmatimonadaceae bacterium
CTGCGGCTCGCGGGCCGCACGTCGAGCTACGCGTTCAAGGGGAAGGCAATGGCGGCCCAGGAGATCGGCCGCGTGCTCGACGTGGGTGCACTCGTCGTAGGCACCGTGCGCCGTGCGGGCGACCGGTTGCGGGTGAGCACGCAGCTCGTGAGCACCGCCGACGGGAAGGTGCTCTGGAACAACGTGTACGAGAGCCGTTCCGCCGACGTCTTCGCCGTGCAGGACGAGGTCACGCGCGCCGTCGTCGCCGCGCTCACGCCGACGCTCGGCGGGGGCGCCGGCGGCCCAAAGTCCGCGGCGCAGGGTGGACGCGGCACGACCGACGCCGAGGCGTACGAGCTGTACCTCAAGGGCCGCTACCACTTCCTCGAGCGCGATGCCGCCAACGTCGCCCGCGCCATCGCATTCTTCGGGCAGGCCGTCGCGCGCGACCCGGCGTTCGCCCGCGCCCACGCCGGCCTCGCGATGGCCTACGGCACCCTGCCGACCTACGTCGCCGACCCCACCGACTCGGCCACGGCGCTGGTCGCAGCGAGCGCGGAGCGCGCGCTGGCGCTCGACTCCACGCTCGCCGACGCGCAGATCGCGCTGGGAATGGCATTCGAGCGCCAGCTCCGCTTCGCCGACTCCGAGGCGCGCTACCGCGCGGCGCTCGCGCTCGAGCCGTCGAACGTAATCGGCCATCATACGCTCGGTTTTCTGCTGCTCACCGTTGGACGCACCGACGAGGCGCTCGCCGAACTGCGCCGCGCGACGCAGCTCGATCCGCTGGCCAAGTCGACGGGCAGCGCGAACGCCACCGCGCTGCTCGCTGCCCGACGATTCCCGGAGGCCGAAGCCGCGTCGCGCCGCGTGCTGGCGCTCGACTCCACGTTCCCGCGCACCATCGCGAACCTCGGGTTGACCCAGGCGCTCGCGGGGCAGCCGGACAGCGCGGTGCGCACGCTCGAGCGCGGGACGCGGCTGCACCCGGACGCACCGGGGCAGCGCTCGGTCCTGCTCTTTGCCTACGCGGCGGCCGGCCGCTGGCTCGACGCGGAGCGGGTCCGCTCGCAACTGCGGCGCCCCGGCGGCGACCGCTCCGGAGGCGTCGAGGCCGCGTTCGCGGAGCTGGTCTTCGGCAACCGCGAGCCGCTCGTCCGCCTGCTGACGACCGAGGGGGGGCAGCGCCGCTGGCGCGCCACCAGGGGCGCGTTCGGCTGCAACCCGCTGCTCGATCCGCTGTGGAGCGACGCGCGCTTCCGCACCGCGATGCGGCGCGCGTCAGTCAGGGCGTGCCCGCTCGCACGTCCGTGGCCCCTCCCACGGCGCCCGGGAGTGTGAGACTACGCACGCGTCGCCGGACCCACGACACGGGACCTCGAAGCCGCCGGCACGCGTGAATCGAGTGTCACGTGAACCGTGGCGTGGAACGCCCGACGATGGGCGCATCCCGCGAAAGCTCTGGCGCGCTAAAACGTCGGAGCTACCATGCCGACCCTGCCCGCGGCTCGGAAGGAAACGCCAAGACGACGGCGCATAGTAGCACACGGACGCGCTCGCACGCGGCGCGGTGCTCAGCCGGTGAAGGATCAAGTGGGATCATGTCCATGATGTCGGTCCGTCGTCATCAGAGCTTCATCGTCACGACCGTGGGTGCCTGGGAGGTGAACGGCCCTCCTAGGGAAACCTCGAGTGCACAGCTTCGAGAAGCTGATCGCCGTGGGGGAGTGCCAGAAAGGCGGCGTCGTGTATCGGGCCCAGAGGAGTAGCTGTCCCTCAGGATGCAGACGGCGAACAGGCTCCGGGTCTGGATGGCCGCCCCACCGTCCGATTCGATGACGGGCGAAGTCCTTGTGCCGTGGCGGGACGAGCTCTATCGACGGCGACCGGAGACGGATTCCTCGACGGCACCGCGGCGTTCTCCCTGAGCACCGACACTCTCGTGCGGGTGCGCGTCAGTGCGAGTAGAACGGGACGCGGAGCCCGAACGTGCTGGCGAAGAATGGATCGAGCTCGATTCGCCACTGGGTCGGCGGCGGCGCGTACTTGCCCACCGGCATTCGCGGCGGGACGTATGCGTATGCATCCCAGGGATCGAACGGCTCGGCGAGCGTGGGCGATCGGACGCTGCACGCCTGGCCGTAGACGTGGTCGTGGTCGCGCCACATCGCCCACAGCATGTGTGGCCCGCGGCCGTCCCCGCGATACGCCGTCAGCAGCAAGGACGAGCGCGCGCCCTCGGCGATCCGATGGATTCCCTCCTTCCACTGACGCTCGTAGTCGGACGCGCTCCAGTGCG
>DATFOL010000278.1:0-8251 GCA_035265545.1 Gemmatimonadaceae bacterium
CATCATGCGGCACGAGCTCTCGGCGTTGCAGGACGGGACGGTCGACCCGGAAGGGCTCAAGCGTCTCGAGCACCAGTTCATCACCGAGTACTACCTGAAGAACGAGACCAACGCCGATCAGGCGAACGTGCTGGCACGCGCCGAGGTGTTCGCCGGTGATTATCGCAACGCAGATCGATTCATGGAGGAGCTGAAGCGCGTCACGCCGGAGGACGTCCGTCGCGTGGCACGCCAGTACCTCAAGGACTTCCGCTTCGCCTACGTGGGCGACGCCTCGAAGCTCGACCGGTCGCTGGTATCGCAGTTCTGAGGCAGCGCGCCGCGGCTCAGCGCCGCGGCGCGCCCACGCGCGCGGCGAGCGTCGCGCGCACGTCATCGAGCGTGCCGCCGACGGCATGCAGCGCGACGAGTGCGTGATACACGACGTCCGCCGACTCCTCGACGGCGCGCGCGCGGTCGTCGTCGGCGCACGCCGTGACCAGTTCGGCCGCTTCCTCGCCGATCTTCTTCAGGCGCAGGTTGCGGTCGGCGAGCAGCCGCCGCGTGTAGCTCGGCTTCTCTCCGGCTGGCTGCGACTGCATTGGTGCCTCGGCCATTCGCGCCGCGATCGTCGCGTCGAGCGCGCCGATCGCATCCGCTCCGAGCGCCGAGGCACCGAAGCACGAGCGCGAGCCGGTGTGACACGCGGGACCGGGCGAGCGCACGCGCGCAAGGATCGCGTCGCCGTCGCAATCGTGGAGGAGCGAGACGACGTGCTGGACGTTCCCGCTCGTCGCTCCCTTGTGCCACAGGCCGCGCGTGCGCGAGCGGTAGTGCATCTCGCCGGTCGCGATCGTTCGCTCCAGCGCCTCGCGATCGGCGTGCGCGACCATGAGCACGGCGCCACTCTCCGCGTCCTGCGTCACGACCGTGACGAGGCCGCCCCCCTTGGTGAAGTCCAACGTGTCGACGTCGAGCATGTCAGCCTTGACTCCGCATAGGTGACGACGCGAGGAGCGCACGCGCATCGCTAGCCAGCTCGCGATTGGTGGCGATGACGCTGCCGCCGAACGCGGTCGGCGCCCCCGACCAGTCGGTGAACACGCCCCCTGCCTCCTCGATGATCGGCTGCAGCGCCGCGGCGTCCCAGACGGACATGATCGGGTCGCACATCACCTCGGCGCGCCCGGTGGCGACGAGGAGATAGCCGAAGCAGTCTCCCCAGGTGCGGCTGACCGCCGCCGCCCGAGCGAGCGCGCGCCAGCCGGCCTCGCGCTCGGGGCGCTCGCGAAAGCGCTCGTCAGTCGTGAGCACCGTGGCTTCGGCGAGCGAGCGCACGCCAGAGACGTGGCATCGCCGTCCGTTCCACCAGCAGCCCGCGCCGGGCGCCGCCGCTACGAGCTCGTCGACTGCGGGGAAGTACGCCGCGCCGGCGAGCACCCGCTCGCCCTCGCACAACGCAACGAGCGACCCCCACAGCGGGGTGCCGCGCACGAACGACTTCGTGCCGTCGATCGGGTCGATGATCCACCGCCGTGCTGCCCCCGGACGCTCCTCGCCGAGCTCCTCACCGAGGATGCCATCGTCCGGAAACCGGCTCTGCACCCACGCACGTGCCGCCGTCTCCGCCGCACGGTCGGCGATCGTCACCGGTGAGCCGTCGGCCTTCGTCTCCACCGTGAGATTCGAACGGTAGTGACGCAACGCCACGGTACCGGTGAGGCGTGCGAGCTCCGCGGCCGGCGCCACGCGCTCGTCGAGCGTCAGCGCCGCGGCCGGCGGGCGGATCTGATCGGGACGACGGATGCTCATGCCGCCCGCACCGGCAAATGGGCGGCGCGCATGGCGTCCTTCACGGCCTGCACGGTCGTTACGCCGTCGTGGAGGATGCCGGCAAGGAGCGCGGCGTCGGCGCGAGCATCGGCCAGCACCTCGCACACGTGCGCTGCCGTGCCTGCGCCGCCCGATGCCACCACCGGCACCGCCACCGCACCGGCGACGGCGCGCGTGAGCGCCAGGTCGTAGCCCGTGCGTGCGCCGTCACGATCGATGCTCGTGAGCAGCACCTCCCCAGCACCGCGCCGCACGCACTCGACTGCCCACTCCAGCGCGTCGAGCGGCGTGGGCTCGCGGCCTCCCTTCACATACACTCGCCAACGATCACCGTCTCGTTTGGCGTCGATGCTCGCCACTACGCACTGCGACCCGAAGCGTTCGGCCGCTTCGGTGAGGATCTCCGGACGGACGACCGACGCCGAGTTGATGCTCACCTTGTCCGCGCCCGAGCGCAGCGCACGCCCGACGTCGTCCACCGTTCGCACGCCACCTCCGATCGTGAGTGGCACGAACAGGCACTCCGCGGTACGGCGCGCGACGTCGAGCAGGGTACCGCGCTCCTCGGCGCTGGCCGAGATGTCGAGGAACACGATCTCATCGGCGCCCTCGCTCTCGTAGCGCGTCGCCAGCTCCACCGGGTCGCCCACGTCCCGCAGCTGTACGAACTGCGTTCCCTTCACCACGCGACCTCCTTTCACGTCCAGACATACGACCACGCGGCGTGTCAGCATCTATCGCTCCTCGACACGCAGTGCGACGCCGCCCTTTGTGCTGAACACCGCCCCCGAATCGACGAATGCATCGCGCACCGCGAGGCCGAGCGCCTTGAACGCCGCCTCCACGATGTGGTGCCGATCGGTGCCGCGCAGCACGCGCAGGTGCAGCGTCGCCTTGGCATTGTCACTCAGCGAACGCATGAAGTGATCGTACAACGCGCTCGGAACCGGGCCGCGGTAATACGCCCTGCCGCCAAGGTCGAGCGCACAGTGCACGAGCGACTCATCCATTGGTACCGTGCGGTCGCCGTAGCGAGCGGCGGTTGCCGGCAGGAGACCCGCGAGCGCCGCGCCCAGGCAGATCGCCACGTCTTCGATGAGATGATGCGGCAGGTCGCCCGTCGCCTGGATCGCGACGTCCAGGCCGCTGTACTTGGCGAAGACGACGAGCATGTGATCGAGGAATGGCTGTCCAGTGGATACCGTGGCTCGACCAGTACCACGGGTCAGCTCGCAGCGGATCGTGGTCTCCTTCGTCTCACGGACGACGACGGTCATCGAATGCACTCGCGGAAGGGACGGGATGAGGAACGCAGAGGACACGTCATTCGCCGAACTCGCCCGCCACGACGACGGGATCCAGCGCACCGGTGTAGAGCGCCATGCCGATCACCGCGCCAGCCACGCCACGGTGCTCGAGCGCGCGGAGGTCCTGCATCGAGCTCACACCGCCGGAGGCGTATACGGGAAAGCTCGAGCCTTCCACCACGTCCTCCATCAGCGGGAGGTCGGTGCCGCCAAGCTGGCCCTCCTTGTGGACGGCCGTGACGAGCAGACCGCCGAGCGGCATGCCGCTCAGCTCTTCGACGACGTCGAGGATGTCGACCGGCAGCGTATGCGCCCACCCACGCGTCGTCACGCGGCGCTCGCGCACGTCGCACGCGACGATCAGCTCACCCGGATGCCGATGCGCGAGCTCCGCCAGCCAGTCGCGCTCCTCGAGCGCTCTGGTGCCGACGATGACGCGCGACGCACCGGCGGCGAGCAGATCCTCGACCCGCTCGTCCGTACGCACGCCACCGCCCACCTGCACCGGCACGTTCGCCTCCGCGAGCATGTCGCGGATCAGGGGAAAGTTCGTCCCATGTCCGGTCGCGGCATCGAGATCCACGAGATGCAGCCGCCGGAACCCGTAGTGCTCCCAGCTCCGCATCACGTCGATCGGGTTGGCGAGTCGGACGCGCTCCTCTGCATAGGAGCCCCCGACGAGCTGGACGCAGGCACCGTCGCGCAGATCGACGGCCGGGATGGCGATCATCGTTCCGCTCCGGTCGTACGTCGCGCTTCGCCGAGGAACGCATGCAGTAGACGCACGCCCGCCGAGGAGCTCTTCTCCGGATGGAACTGCACACCGACCGCCGTGCCGGCACGCACGGCCGCGGGAAACCGATCGCCCTCGTGCTCGCTCCACGCGATCACGCGCGACGAATCTTCGGGGCGGCAGACGAAGCTGTTGGCATAGTACGCGATGGGCAACGGAGCAGCGTCGAACAGTGGATCGTGCACATCATCCAACGTGTTCCAGCCGATCTGGGGCACGCGCTCGGCACGCAGGCGCGACACGCGGCCGGGAATCAGTCCGAGACCGGAGCCCTCGCCTTCGTCGCTCCCGTCGAACAGCAGCTGCATGCCGAGACAGATTCCGATCGCCGGCAGACCGCCAGCGACGGCCTCTCTCATCGCCTCGCGGCCCGGTGCGAGCCGTTCGGCGGCGGCACCGAATGCGCCGACCCCCGGGAGGACGAGCACATCGGTCTCTACCGCGCGCACCGGATCGATCTCGATCCGCACCTCGACACCCGCGCTCTCCACGGCCTTGGCCAGTGAGTGCAGATTCCCCGCGCCATAGTCGAAGATCGTCACACGCATGCCAGCGCCTCCTGGAGCGTCTCGAGCACGCGCTCCATCATCTCCCACGGTCCAATACCGATGCGCAGCGCGTGACCCTGTGCCGCGCGAAGCGCGGCCACGTCCTGCGGCAACCCACTGAACGCGCGCACGAGCACGCCGCGCTGGCGCATCGCACGCGCGAGTGCTGGCGCGCGGGACGTCGGCACGAACACGAAGTTCCCCGCAGCCGGCGCCGGCTCGAATCCGAGCTCGCGCAGAGCCCCCGTAAATCGCTGGCGGAGCGTCATCGCCAGCGCCGCGTGCTCCGTGACCCATCCGAGCGCATCGGCGCCTCGTTCCAGCGCGGCGACCGCCGCCGCCTCGGCGAGGGCGTTCACCTTGTATGGTCCGCGCGTGCGCGTGATCAGGTCGACCACATCCGAGCTGCCCACACCATAGCCCACGCGCAGCCCCGCCAGCCCGAACGCCTTGGAGAACGTCCGCGTGGCGAGCAGCCGTTCGGAACGCGCCGCGAGCAGCGAGAACGTCTCGGGCGCAAACTCGGCGTATGCCTCATCGAGTATGACGAGCCCTGACGCGCGCTCCACGACGTACTCCACCGCCTCGCGCGACATCGCCGTCGACGTTGGATTGTTCGGCGTGCAGAGGTAGATGATCTTCGCGTGCTGCTCCACCAGCCGCTCCGGATCCACTTCGTAGTGCGCACCCATGGGGAGGGCGACCGGCACCAGCCCGTTCAACCGCGCGAAGATCGGAATCATCGGGAACGTCGGCGCGGCGAAGACGATCTCGTCGCCCGCCTCGCCGAAGGCGCGCAGGGCCGAGTCCAACACGTCGTCCGACCCGCAGCCCGTCACTACGCCGATCCCGGTCGCTCGCGACAGACCGAGATACGCGAGCACGGCGTCGCGGAGGCTCGGCGAGTAGAGCGATGGGTAGTGCTGCACCAGCGCCGCGTGCCCGTCGTTGAGCGCGCGAAGCGCGGCTGGGGGGCTCCCCCACAAGTTGACGTTGTCGCTCACGTCCACCACGCACGGCGATGCGTCCGGATCGTAGAGTGGCAGCGCGCGCACCTCCGCGCGTGCCAGTGCCAGCGTGCCTTCTCGCTCGGCGAGGATCATGGCGTAGCACCGGCGCGCCAAGCGCGCGCAGCGAAGGCGTGGCCTGGCAGTCGTTCGGCGTCAGCGAAGACGCCGACCGCGTCGGCGAGTTGCGCCGCAGCCTCGGTGCTCACGCGCTGATACGTCGTCCACCGCACGAAGTCGAGCGTCGACAGTCCCGAATAGGAGCGGGCCAGGCCCCCCGTCGGCAGCACGTGATTCGCGCCGGTCATGTAGTCGCCGAACGCCACGGACGCGGACGGTCCGACGAACACCGTGCCGGCGTTGCGCAGTTGCGCGAGCGCGTCGTCCAGCGGCTCGACGACGAGGAGCAGATGCTCCGCGGCGTACGCGTTGGCGAACGCGATACCCTCCGCTGGCGACTCCGCCCAGAGCACGGCCCCCTGCCCCGCGAGCGCAGCGCGGCAGATCTCGGCCCGCGCTTGTGCGGGAAGCTGCGCGTTCAGCGCGTCGACCACCGCTTGCGCTGCGTGCGCGCTCGGCGCGATCGCAACCACCGCGGCAAGCGGGTCGTGCTCCGCCTGCGCGAGCATCTCGCGCGCGACGAGCGATGGATCCGCCGACTCGTCGCACAGCACGAGCAGCTCGCTCGGTCCGGCGGGCGAGTCGATCGCCACCACGTTCGAGACCTGCAGCTTGGCCTCGGCCACGTAGGCGTTTCCGGGTCCGACGATCCGATCGACGCGTGGCACGCTCGACGTCCCGTATGCCATCGCGGCGATCGCACCCGCCCCGCCGAGCGCGAACACGCGGTCCGCACCCGCGAGCGCCGCCGCGGCGAGCACCACATCGGACGGCGCGCCGGTGTCACGCGACGGCGGTGAGCACAGGACGATCTCGCCCACGTTGGCGACCTTTGCCGGCACGATGCCCATCAATACGCTGCTCGGGTACGCGGCTCGCCCGCCAGGTGCGTACACACCGACGCGGCCAAGCGGATCCGGACGCCGCCCGACGATCACGCCCGGCTCGCTCTCTGTCTCCTGCGCAACCGGACGGAAGGCGCGATGCACGCGACCGATGTTCTCGGCCGAGCGCTCGAGCGCCGTGCGTAGCGCGGAGGGCAACGCGTCGAGCGCGAACCGCCATTGGGCACGCGGCACTTCGAGCACGTCCAGGTCGACGCCGTCGAGCTCGTGGGCCATCGCCCGTAGCGCATCGTCGCCGTCTCGTCGCACGCGCCCCACGATGCTCGCCGTGCGCTCGCCGACCGACGCGTCGATCGTCGACGTGCGATCGAACAGCGCGCGACGGTCCGCCTCCGTCAGCTCGGCGCATGCGCCAGTCCAGCGCAGCATGGGCGTAGACGCTCGGCCGTCAGCGGTCACGGCATCAACCGCTCGATGCGCGTCACCAGGATGCCTTCGGCACCCAGCGCCTTGAGATCGGCGATCGTGCGGTAGATCGTCGCGGCGGAGACCACGGCGTGCACGGCCACGTACTGACCGCCGTTCATGATGTCGATGATCGTGGGTCCGTTGAGCCCTGGCACCACGCGCTTCACCTCGTCGAGCCGTGCGCGCGGAACGTTCGCCATCACGTAGCGCTTTCCTCGTGCGGCGAGCACGCTCCCCAACGCGGCCACGAGCTCGTCGAGTGAACGACCGCGAGCGCCGTCCGCGAGGGTGCCCGGTGCGGCGATGAGCCGCGCACTCGACTCGAGCACCGTGGCGATCTCGCGAAGCCCGTTCACCCGCAGGGTCGATCCCGTGGAGACCAGGTCGACGATCACGTCGGCGATGCCGATATGCGGAGCGATCTCCGCGGCGCCCGACACCGGCACGATCTCCACCGCCTGCCCACGTCCGGCAAAGAACTCGGCGGTCACGCGCGGAAAGACGGTGGCCACGCGGGTCCCCGGCCGCAGCTTGTCGAGGTCCGTGAGGCCGCTCTCCTCGGTGGCGGCTACCGCAAGGCGACAGCGGCCGAACGTCAGGTCGGCGAGGTCCTCCAACTTCCGCCCCGACTCGCGTACCAGGTCGGCGCCCGTGATCCCGGCGTCCGCCGCGCCGTCGGCCACGAACTCGGGAATGTCCTGCGCGCGCACGAACAGCGCCTGGAACTCGCCGCCCAGCGAGGCGGTGAGCGCCCGCGGTCCAGCCGCACGGATCTCGAGCCCGGCGTCGGTGAACAGCTCGCGGGCTTCGTCGGAGAGGCGTCCCTTGTTGGGCAGTGCGATTCGGAGCATGGCGGCCAGGCGGCCTGGAGAAGGAGATCCGGTCGGCGACCGGCGCAAAAAAGCCCGTCCTCGAGGACGGGCTGCGAGTCGATCGGCGCTGCCGGGCGGAAGGCTTTCCGCTTACCCGTGCACGCGCGTCTCGCCCCAGCCCGCCGGGCTGTGATGGTGAGGCGCGTGGTGATGGGTGCGGGCGATCATGCGGGGCAACCTAACCGCGACCCGTGGACGGGTCAACGTGGCGGCGCGCCGTGTGCACGAATTGCACGGCTCACGCGAAAGCGTCGAGGCCCGGCGAATTGCGTTGCGCCCTCCTTGTGAATAAATTCACAATACGGCGCGGGGCCCCGCGCCGTGCACCACACCACGAGCAGGTCTACTGGAGGCCTTTAGAAATGCGGTTCCACGGTATTGCGCTCCTCACCAGCGCAGCCATCCTCGGCGCCTGCGGCGGCGAGAAGCAGCCCGCCGCCGATACCGGCACCACGGCCGGCACTGCCACGACCCCGGCG
>DATFOL010000279.1:0-5940 GCA_035265545.1 Gemmatimonadaceae bacterium
TACTCTTCGGAGCTCAGGAACGGGGTGGGCATAGGTGCAGAAGCCTCCGGCTCGTGAGGGGTGCCCTATAGTACCATTCGGTGAGCAGCAAGTTCAACGTCTTGACGACTCACCGACGAACAAATTGCAGAGGGCGGGCCGCGAGTTCCTCAATCGTGCCCGTCAAGCGAGAGCTCGGCCGCGATCGCGCCGGCAAGAAAGGCGTTTTCCTCCAGCAGCCCGAGGTTGGCCTCGAGCGATCGGCCACCGGTGGCCCGTTCGACGGCAGCCAGCAGGAAGGGGGTGACGGCGGCGCCGCGGATGCCGCCCGCTCGGGCTTCGTCGAGCGCCTGGGCGACGGCGCGGTCCACCGTCTCGGCATCGAGTGCGACGTCGGCCGGCGGCGGCTGGACGACGAGCGTGGCTTGTGGCCGGCCGAGCAGCCGCGCGGCCCGATGGATCTCAGCCACCTCGCGCGCGCTGTCCGCTCGCGCCGGCAGTCGAAGACCAGTCGACCGGGTGAAGAAGCCCGGCAGCTCCGAAGTGCCGTAGCCCACGACGGTGACACCGAGCGTCTCGAGCCGCTCGAGGGTGGCTGGGAGATCGAGGATCGACTTCGCGCCCGCGCACACCACGATCATCGGCGTCCGGGCCAGCTCGTCGAGGTCGGCCGACTCATCGAATGCCGCGTCGCGGTGCACGCCGCCAATCCCGCCGGTGGCGAATACCGTTGCGCCGGCAGCGTGGGCGATGGCGAGCGTGGCGGCCACCGTCGTGGCGCCGTCGGCCCGCTGCGCCACGGCGACCGGGAGATCGCGAGCCGAGACCTTGCGCACCCCATCGCGCGCGAGGAAGCGCTCCAGCTCTTCCTGATCGAGACCGAGGGTGCAGACGCCGTGCACGACGCCGGTGACGGCGGCGAGGGCACCCGAGCGCGCGGCGGCGCTCGTCATCCGGTCGGAGGCGTCCCGGTTGGCTGGGATCGGCAGTCCCTGCGCGAGCACGGAGCTCTCCAGCGCGACGACGGGACGACCCCACGCGAGCGCATCGGCGACCGGGGGCAAAACACGAAGCGCGGACATTGCTAGCTAAGCTAGCCGTCCGCGCTTGGCGGCGCTTCGAAGTGGTCCCCACCACTAAGAGCGCTCACGGGCCCCTCCCTTCGTCCATCTCTTCCCGCGTGACCTTTTCAATAGCACGATGCGTGCCGCTGAACGGCGGCGTGTTGGTGAGTTCGTGAGTTGGATAGCGGGTTGGTGAGTTGGTGGCTAGTGAGCTGAACAGCACCGGCCACGAACCAAGTGCAGATCCCTCGACTCCGCGCTGCGCGCTCCGCTCGGGATGACGGCGTGGCACCGCGACCGCTGTCATCCCGAGCGAGCGCCGAGCGCGCTGTCATCCCGAGCGAGCGCAGCGAGTCGAGGGATCTGCACTCCAACGCACCGATCAAACTCACCCACTCACCCACTCACCCACTCACCCACTCACCCACTCACCCACTCACCCACTCACCCACTCACCCACTCACGGCTTCACGGGCTCCGTCAGTTTCCTCGGCCACGCCGAGACAATCGCTCTCCCCATCGAGGCCATCGTCAGCTGCGCTTCGTTGTCGATCAACCAGCGCTGATCGACGTTCTCCTTGGTGAGCACGCACGCTGCCACGCGCGATTGCAGCGGGAACAGCGCGCACTCGGTTCGCACCTGGTCGGTCGCGCCGGTCTTGTGCGGAACGGTCAGCCCTTCGACGTAGCGCTGCACCGACGCGTAGTCCTCGTTGTGCGCGAGAATGTCGAGCATCGTGCTGTCCGCTTTCGCGCTCACCGCCTTGCCGTCGGCGAGCAGGGCGAACAGACGCGCCATCTCGTTCGGCGTCGTGACGCCGAGGCCGTACTTCACCGAGCTGTCCATCGCCACGCTGGCCAGACGCAGGTACACCTTCGAGTGCACCTTCGTGTGTGGGAGACCGAGCTTCTCCATCTTGCTCCACACCCGGCGGATCACGATGCGATCGAGCAGGAGGTTCGTCGCCGTGTTGTCGCTCGTCACCGACATCAGCCAGGCGGCGTCGCGCACGGTGATCGTCGCGTTGTCGTGCATGAACTGCAGGTTCCCCGACCCGGGCACCTTGTCGATCTTGAGCAGCGTGAGCGGGTCGTCGAGCGAGAGCTGGCCCTGCTCCACGAGATCGAACACGGTGACGAGGACCGCCACCTTGATGAGGCTCGCCGTCGGGAAGGTCTCGTCGCCGCGCCGCTCGAGCCGCTCGCCGGTGTCGACGTTGTGCACCGTGTAGCCCACCACGCCGTGGTGCGCCGACGCGAGCGAATCGAGCGTGCGATGCAGCCGCGCCGTGTCGGTGCGCGTGTACGACACCGGCGCCGGACCGCGTGTCGTCTGACCGCCGGCACACCCCGCGGCGGCGAGCTGTGCGAGCAGGGGGAGTGTCAGCCGCCAGACGCGCCTCACCGCGACTCGTGCGGCTCGGCGTCCGGCAGCACTTCGGCGCGCACCGACTCGAGGAGGTCGCGCTCGTTCGCGGACGTGTCGAACACGGCTACCACCTTGATCACCTCGCCAGTGTACGCGTCGAAGGTCTTCACCTTTCCCTTCGCGATGCGGATCTCATGACCGTCCTCGAAGCGGAGGATCACGAACGGATAGTTCAGGTTGACGTAGGCTTTACGAAGCTTTGCACCAGCGGATGGCATATGCGTTCTCGAGGATGGATGCTCGGTCGTGACCGTGCGTCGCACGTGTGTCGTCACCAGACGGTCGACGACGTCTTCGAGTTTCGCCGACGCCGTGCTCAGGTGACCGTCGAGGTCTCGTGAGTGTACCGCTCCCATGCACCGTGCGCGAGAATCTCGTCGATCAGCCCCACCGCGGCATCCACTTCGGCGTCGCTCGTATAGAAGTGGGGCGCCACGCGGATTCCGGCGCCGGGCCGATAATCGACGATGACGTCGCGCGCGAGGAGCGCACGCGCGACCTCACGCGCGTGCGGCACGTCGAACGCCACCGTGCCTCCGCGTCGTGCCGCGTCGCGCGGCGCGCTCACCGGAAAGCCGCGCTCGTCGGCGAGCGCGATCAGCCGCTCGGTCTGCCGGATGCTCTTCGCCCGCACAGCGTCGATCCCGGCCTCGCGCAGGATGCGCGGCCCTTCGGTGGCGGCGTACAGCGCCGGGATGACCGGCGTGCCACCGAGCCAGCGCCAGGCCGCGTCGGCGTAGTCCATCTCGACGTCGAACGCGAACGGATGGCGATGCGCCTGCCAACCGGTGACCGCGGGGGCAACGGTCGCGCCGACCTCCGGTCGCACCCACAGGAAGCAGCCGCCGGGACCGCCGCACAGCCACTTCAATACGCCGCCAGTGAGGAAGTCCACCCCGAGCGAGCCCACGTCGACCGGGATCACGCCGACGGAGTGATAGGCGTCGAGCGACACGAGTGCTCCCATCACATGCGCGTGCGCGGCGACGCGCGAGATGTCCATGATGTACGCCGATCGGAAGAGCACGTGCGAGATCGCCACGAGCCTGGTGCGCTCGTCGATCGCGTCGATGAGCCGCTCCTCGCTGATGCCCACGCCATCGTCGCTCGGCACCACGACCACGCGCGCACCAAGTCGCGTCGCGAGCGCGTCGTACACGTAGCGCACCGAGGGAAAGTCCAATGCGGTCATGACGATCGTGTCGCGCGGACCGGAGTAGTCGAGCGACGAGAGCACCTGTGCCTGCGCGATCGAGACGTTGGGCACCATCGCGACCTCGCCCGGCCCCGCGCCGATCAGCGGCGCGATCTCGTCGCCGACGGTGATCGGCATCTCCCACCACCCCTCTGCCCACGCGCGCACTCCGCGCGTCGCCCACTCGCGCGCGTACTCGGCGAGCCTGTCGGCCACCGAGCGCGGCATCGCGCCCAGCGAGTTGCTCACCAGATACGTGCTGTTCTCGAGAATCGGGAAGCGGTCGCGGAAGCGGAGCAGCGGATCAGTCATGGGCTCATTCCGCCTCGGCACGGCGCGCGCCACGCGATCGCGCCGTGATCGCATAGACGACGATCGCCGCGGCGACGACGAACGCGGCGGCTCGCCATTCCTCGGCGCGCAGCCCCCACAGCAGCCAGGCGATGACGCCGAGCGCGAGCCAGGGCACCACGGCGCCGCCCGGCACGCGGAACGGGATTCCGCCGCTGCGCACGTCTCGCCGGCGAAGCTCCGCGGCAGCCAGCGCACAGGCCGCGTACACGAGCAGGACGGTGACGTTGGCGGCGACCGCGAGCACCTCGAAGCTGCCGAGCAGGGCGAGACCAATGACGAGCATGGTCTGCACGGCGATCGCGACGTGCGGCGTGCGCCATGCCGGGTGCACGCGCGCCAGCGCCGGCGGCAGGAAGCCATCGCGTCCGAAGGCGAACAGCATCCGCGGCACCGCGAGCGTCATCCCGCTCACGTAGCCGAACATGGAGATCGTGGAGCCGACGAGGATCATCGTGCGGCCGGACGGCCCGAGCGCGACGCCGGCCGCCGACGCGAGCGGCGTCGGATCGCCGGGCAGCGCTGAGCCCAGCAACCCCTGGGCGACCAGCTGGATCGCGACGTAGAGCACCGCCACCACGATCATGGCGACGAAGATCGCGCGCGGCACCGTGCGCGCCGGGTCGCGTACCTCTCCGCTCGGTACCAGCGCGCTCTCGACGCCGAGAAACGCGAACACGAGCAGGATCGAGGCGCGGGATACCGCGGCAGCGGTCGGTGGCGTGGTCCACGCGAGGTTCGACGCGCGCATCGTGAGGAGCCCGACGACGACGAGCAGCACGAGTGGCAGCAGCTTGGCGACGGTGGCGACGGCGTTGAACCGCGTCACCCCACCCACGCCCCGGATGTTCGCCGCGGCGAGACCGACGAGCACCACGGCGATCGCGACGCGGCGGCCGCTCGCGCCAAGCGCGGGCACGAGGGCCAGCAGCGAGTCGGCGAAGAAGCTCGAGACCGCCGACAGCGCGAGCGTGATCCCCACCCACAGCATCGCGCCCGAGAGGAATCCGACGAACGGTCCGAACGCCGTCTCGACGTACGCGTAAGGTCCACCCGTCATCGACACGCGGCTCCCCGCGTCGGCGAAGCACAGCACGATCAGCCCGATGGCCACCGTGCACGCCAGGTAGGCGAGCGGCGCGGCAGCGCCCACTTCGGCCGCGACCCCCGCGGGGAGACGGAAGATGCCGCCGCCGATCGTCACGTTCACGATCGCGGCCGCGAGGCCCCACCGGCCGATCACCCGGGCAAGGCCGCGCTCCCCGGAGGCCGGCGCGGGCGCCTCGCGCTCGGTCACGGTTGGGTCGTCGACGTCCGACGGAACTCCGCGTTGGCGTTCCAGGTCGGCATCGTCGGCGTGTCGGCCAGGCGTCGCGCGAAGCGATACACGATGTCGCCGAGCTGCACGGCGCCGCTCAGGTCGAGGTTCGGCTTGTACTCGTCCGACGGCTGATGGTAGCGGTTGTTCGTGTAGTCCTCGACCTGTTGCGCGCCCCACCCTGCCGGACGACCGACGACGTCGGTGCCATGCTCGATCGAGATTGCCGGCACGCCGACCTTCGCCAGCGAAAAATGATCCGAGCGATAGAAGTGGCCGCGCTCCGGATGCTCGTCGGGCGTGATCCGCATCCCCTCTGCCTTCAGCAGGCTTGCGAGCTGAGGTCCCAGCGAGCTCTTGGTGTCGCCAATGACGATGAGATCCCTCGTGCGCCCGAGGAAATCGATCGCGTCGACGTTGAGGTTCGCCGCGATCTGCGTGAGCGGCACGGTCGGACTCTGCGCGAAGAACGCCGAGCCGAGGAGACCCGACTCCTCCGCCGTGACGAAGACGAAGAGCAGTGAGCGCCGTGGACGCGGCTGCTGGGTCGTGGCGGCGCGTGCGATGGCCAGCACCGTCGCGACGCCGGATGCGTTGTCGTTCG
>DATFOL010000280.1:0-2271 GCA_035265545.1 Gemmatimonadaceae bacterium
CGATCCAGGCGAAAGGTTCGCGTCGCGGCGCGATCGAGGTCGCGCGCGAGAAGGTACCAGGCCGGTGAGTTGATCACGAGCGCATGGGGCTCGAGCCGGCGCGTCGAGTGCGCGCCGTCATCACGCACGTAGTCCGCCGTCACGACGCGCGTCTCCACGAAGGCCGATTGGAGGGGCCGCATCACTGCGGAGTCAGGCTCCCGGTATGATGCGCGGACCGCCGACGATGCCGGCTGGCCAACGAAGATGCGCTCGCGCAGGGGCGCGAGGCGGCGGCGCTCGACGGTCGGGAAGGCGTCGGCGAGCTTCCGGCGCGCACGCGTCACTTCGGCCGCGAACAACGGAAAGCCTAGCTTCTCCGCTATCGCAAGCCCGAGAAGAGCGCACAATGCCTCCTCGCGGCTGAGCAGCACGCGCCCGAGTCCCCAGTTGTGCTGCAGTCGCATCCCTCCACCGCGACCGCGCGACGATTCCACGGGCAGTCCTCGATCGCGTAGCGCACTCAGGTCGCGAAAGACGCTCCGCATGCTCATGTCCAGCTCGTTGGCGAGCTCACGCACCGTGATACCCGGTCGGTCGCGAAGCATGCGCGCCAGCAGATCCAATCGATCCAGCCGCCCCACCGTGTGCAGTCCCATCGCGAACAAATATGACAATCTCTGTCATCTATGCCAGTATGGTTCGGTCGTACCTCAACTTTCCGGAGGATCGAGATGAGTGTGACGAGACAGGCGGCTGGACCACGGCCAGTAGTCGAGTGGGCGCCCTTTCGCGTCGTGGACGGCGTCACCGAGCAGGCGGTGCTCGCCGCGTCGGATTCACTCCAGCGCGACTTTCTCGCCCGGCAGCGGGGATTCGTGCGCCGTGAATTGCTGCGTGGCCCGGACGGCCAGTGGGTGGACCTCGTGCACTGGGAAGACGAAGCGGCCGCCCATGCCGTGTTCACCGCCGCCATGGAGAGCCCGGTGTGCGCCGAATACTTCAAGCTGATGGTGATGCCGGAGGGAGCGGACCCCGCGGCCGGCGTACTGCACCTTCACCGGGTACGTGAGTACGCGGGCTCGTAGCCCGGAACGCGAAACGGCCCGGGCGATCGCCCGGGCCGTTTCCTCGTTCAACTAGCTGACCAGCCAACCAACCAACTCACCGCCGTCCTCAGCTGCCCTTCATCGCCGAGCGGGCCGACGCCGGGAACTCTTCCTCGTCAGGCAGCGCGAAGACGTTCGGCAGCGGTTCCGGCAGCGGAGCGAGCTCCGGCTGCGGCATCTCCATTCCTTCCAGCTCGACGTCCTGGTAGCGGTACATACCCGTACCCGCAGGAATGAGATGGCCGATGATGATGTTCTCCTTGAGGCCGAGCAGATCGTCCTTGGCCCCGCGGATCGACGCATCGGTGAGGACGCGAGTGGTCTCCTGGAACGAAGCCGCCGAGATGAACGACTGTGTGGTCAGCGACGCCTTCGTGATGCCGAGCAGCAAGGGCTCCGCCGTCGACGGCGCCTCCTTCCGCTTCTTCATCCGATCGTTCTCGTCGCGGAAGACCTGCTTGTCCACGTGCTCGCCCTCGAGGAACTCCGTGTCGCCCGCCTCCATCACGCGAACCTTCTGGAGCATCTGGCGAACGATCACCCCGATGTGCTTGTCGTTGATCTTCACGCCCTGCAGGCGATAGACCTCCTGCACCTCGTTGAGCAGGTATTCCTGCACGGCCCGCGCGCCCTTGATGCGCAGGATGTCGTGCGGGTTCACCGGGCCCTCGGAGAGACGGTCACCGGCACGCACGCGGTCGCCCTCGTGCACGCGAAGATGCTTGCCCGCCGCTACTTCGTACAGCTGCGGCTCGGACTGCTCGTCGATCGAGAACGCGTCGGCGCCCCCGCCACCCTTGACCGGGTGGACGAAGATCTCGCGCTTGCCGCGCTTGATGTCGCCGAACCGCACCACGCCGTCGATCTCGGAGATCGTCGCCGGATCCTTCGGCTTGCGCGCCTCGAACAGCTCCGCCACCCGGGGGAGGCCCCCCGTGATGTCGCGGGTCTTGTACGCTTCGCGTCCGAGCTTCGCCAGCGTGTCGCCGGGGAAGATCGGTGCGCCGTCCTCGATCGTGAGCTGCGCGCCCACCGGAATGACGAAGTCGCGGATCTTCTTGTCCTTCCCGCCCTTCGACTGCCAGATCTCGATGTGCGGATGCAGCTTCTTCTCGCGATCCTCGATGACGACGCGCTGGCGCAGACCGGTGAGCTCGTCGAGCTCCTCGGACACCGACTCGTC
>DATFOL010000281.1:0-21476 GCA_035265545.1 Gemmatimonadaceae bacterium
CGGCCGCCGGCGAGCTTGCCCGCGGTGCTGCCACCGATGAAGAGTGTGATCAGCGGAACGAGCAGCGCCCAGATCGCGGCGCCGATGCCGAATGCCTTTCCGCTGTCGTCGCCATCGAGCGCGGTGAGGCCGATCGCCGCACCGAGGACGGTCAACGTGATCTGCAATGCGGTCGCCATGACGAGCCCGGCGAAGACGGCGCCCCAGCTGACGCGCGACAGCGCTCCGCCGAGCGGGGCGGGACGGTCGACAGGTTGATACGAAGGAATGGTCGGACTAGACATGCAAACACCTCGGGTAACGGACTGCGCGTATCGTGACGCGCACTCGCGGACGTGGATCGGTTTGATCCAGGTGTTTGCGCAAACACGGCGCCGCGGAGTCGCTCACGGTCTCTCCGCGGCGCCGGCTCGCGTCGGTCCGGTTTCGGACCGACGCGTCAAGCTCAGCGAACGGTCACGTATTGCTCGAGCCGAGCCACTTCGTTCTTGTCGACGTACTTGCCGATCTCGCGACGGAACTGATCGATCGACGTGTAGGGGCGATACTCCTCGAACTCGTGGCGCATCCGCGGACCGACGCCGGGGATGAGCAGGATCTCCTCGCCCTTCGCCGTGTTGAGATCGATCGGCTTCCAGACGCGCGCGTACACCGTCTTGCGCGCCTCGGCGCCGAGGCTCTTCGCGAGCGCCTGATCGACGGCGACCATCGACTGGTGCGGACGGCCCGCGACGAGCGCGTCGGCGGCCGCCGCGGTCATGCCGGGTACGGCGGTCAGTTGATCGCGCGTCGCGGTGTTGGGGTCGAGCATGGCGCCGGCCGTGGTGGTCGCGCCGGCGGCAGAGGTGCCGGCTGGAGATGTGGCGCCGGCCGCGCCGGCGGAATCCGTGGCCGCCCCGGGAGTCGTCGCGGGCAGGTTCGGAGCCGAGGTCGCCGACGCCGCCGCGCCCGCCGCGGTGTCGATGCGCGCGGCATCGCTCGAGCCGCTCGAGCATGCGGCGAATGCGACGAGGACGAGCGGCGTCATGGCGCTCGCGGCGAGACGCGGAAGACGGCTGATGCGGATGCGAATCATGTTCTCTCCGGATGATGGACGTTCGAACCTTTCGCCGGAGTGGACGCGCCACGTCGCAGCGCAGGATGGCGGAAGGTATACACCAACCCGAGCAGTCCAAGTTGGGACAGGGCGCCGGGAGCGAGCGCGGGCGTCGCACCGCGGACGGCCTCCCAGAACAGGTCGAATCCGTGCCGAAGCGGCTGGCGCTCCAGCTCGAACTCGACGTTGCCGCGGTAGTGCAGGTACACGCCCACAGCCCCGGCGACGACGCAGAGCAGCATCACCGCGCGGAAGACCTGAATCGCGCGCACGCTTGGCCACCGCGCGAGCACGGCACCGCTGACCAGCGCGAGGGCGAGGAGCGCGAGCGGGATGAACTGAAGCGCCGACTCGAAGTGCTCGAGCAAGAGCAGCTCGAGCACGAGACCGGCCGCGCCGAGCAGAACGAGCGCCAGGAGAGCGCGCCGGAGAAAGCCGGAAGCGTCGGCACGGACTGCCGCCACTCCGACGTGCTCGCTGCGCAGGTCGCGTTGCTCGAGGGACGTCATCTAGAATAGTACACGGGATGGCTTTCCCACTCCGAGGTATAGCGCTGAATGCCGTCCGACGTTTGTCGCCGCGCGCGCTCCGTCCAGCTCGCCGCGCACTGAGGACCCGACACATCGCTGCGCACACTCCCGACGCTCCGCAGGCGCTGAGGCTCAGGACCGAGATCGTCGTCATCGGCGCCGGTCAGGCAGGGCTGTCGTCGGCCTATCACCTGAAGCGGCTCGGGTTGGCGCCGGTGAAGGGGTTCCTGGTGCTCGACCACGCGCCGCAACCGGGAGGCGCGTGGCAGTTCCGCTGGCCGTCGTTGACGCTGAGCACCGTGAACCGCATCCACGACCTTCCCGGGATGCCGTTCGCGGAGGCGATCGGCGGCGATGCGCCCGACGTGCAGGCCGCGATCGCCGTGCCGCGCTACTTCGCCGCGTACGAGCAGACGTTCGAACTGCCAGTGTATCGGCCCGTGAACGTCACCGTGGTCTGTGATCGCGGTGATCGCCTCAACGTCGAATCCGATCGCGGCGAGGTGTCGGCCCGAGGGATCATCAACGCGACGGGCACGTGGGAGAGACCGTACATCCCCGAGTATCCGGGGGCGGAGCGATTCTCCGGTCGCCAGCTGCACACGCGCGACTACAAGACGGCGGACGAGTTCATCGGGAAGCACGTCGTGATCGTGGGCGCGGGCATCTCGGCCATTCAGCTCCTCGATGAGATCTCGCGCGTCACCACGACGACGTGGGTGACCCGGCGGCCGCCGGAGTTCCGCACGGGTCCATTCGACGAGGAGGCCGGTCGCGCCGCGGTGAAGCTCGTCGAGGAGCGAGTGCGGGCCGGGCTACCACCCAGATCAGTGGTGTCGGTGACCGGTCTTCCCGTCACGCCGGCGATCGAAGCGATGCGCGCCCGCGGCGTGCTGGAGCGACGGCCGATGTTCCGCGAGATCACCGACGACGGCGTTCGCTGGCCCGACGGCAGCACGCTGCGCGCCGACGTCATTCTCTGGTGCACCGGATTCCGCAGCGCGCTCGATCATCTCGCGCCGCTCATGCTGCGCGAGCCAAGCGGTGGCATCACGATGACCGGGCGACTGGCCACGCAGGTGGCGAAGGATCCGCGGGTGCACCTCGTCGGGTACGGCCCGTCGGCGTCCACCATCGGGGCGAATCGGGCTGGCTACGCGGCGGCGAGCGAGTTGATGGCGTTTCTCGGTCTGCGCTGAGCGGTCAGCGACGCGGCGTCCGCGGAGCGTTCATCGCGGGCACATCGTACCGAGCCGCCTGACGCCCTTCACGGTACCGAGCGGGTATGACGACCGCCGGCCCGTCGCGGTGTCGTAGACGATCACGAGCTCGCCCTCCAGTGGGACGTTCAGCTCGTAGGTCGTCCCGTCCCGCACGTACGACGTCACGCGGTTGGCCATCGGCGGCTCGATGCGCGCTGCCTGAATCGGTTCGTCGAGGTGCGAGCGCAGGCCCTGCTCCGTGAGCGTTCGGATCCTCTCCGTCGCGCATCCTGGCTCGAACAGGGCGAGCAGCGCGCCAATGTCCCGTCGCTCGTGCGCTCGGCGGAACGCACTCACGAGGCTGTCGTCGGAGGCGTTCGGCGTATCGGGCCTCGGCGTCACGGCGGGAGAGTATGCGGCTGACGATGGCTTCGAGTCGTTCGGAGCGGCGGCGGCACTCTCGGGCGGAGAAGCTCCGCGTCCACACGCGAGGAGCACGGCAAGGAGGCCAGTGATCAGCGAGACCGGACTGCGAAAGGTCATTGATAGGTGAGCGATCGGATGAGATGGACGGGCGCGAAATCAGGGTCCGAGTCCTCGCAAGACCGGCTCGTTCAACTTGCCGTAACACGTCAGGGACGACCTGTTGCGACACGCCGGTGACCGAGCGCACACGGCGATGTTATGCGAGCGCACACTCACCATGATAGGTGTGACTCGCATGCGGACGCAGCCGTCTTGCATATGAGAGCCCGGCAGATCGGGACTCGCTGCGCGTCCGACGAATGGACCGCGACAGAGGCAAACCCGGCGAAAGCCGGCGACGCAAAGCCACGAGGCTACCGTGGGCACCGACGCCCACCATGCCAGTCGAGCTGCCACTTGATTCCAGGAGTTTTCGTGTTTCGTACTCTCTCGGTCTCCCGCCGCACGCGGCGCACGTCCCTGAACGTCCTCGCCGCCTTCGGTCTGGCCCTCCTCGGGGCCGCCTGTTCCGATTCGTCCACCGGCAACGCGACGAACGGCAAGATCACCGTCCTCCTCACCGACGCGCCGGGCGACGTGAAGACGGCGATGGTCACGATCTCGCAGATCTATCTGCAGGGCAGCAGCGAGGGTGACGATGCGAGCAGCCGTGTGATCCTGCGCGACACGCCCATCACGACCGATCTGCTCACGCTCGCGAACGCCACCGCCGAGCTGGTGAAGGACAAGACCGTGCCGGCCGGCACCTACGGCCAGCTTCGGTTCGTGGTCACGGGCGGCTACATCGAAGTCGAGAACGAAGACGGCTCGACGAGCATCTACTCGTCGTCGCCGGACTACGCCGGGCTGCCCGCGGGCGCCACGGTGGCGGGCTCGCTGCAGATGCCGAGCTACGCGACGAGCGGCCTGAAGGTGAAGGTGCCCGACGGCGGTGTCACGCTCGACGCGGAAGCCACCGTCATGCTGGTGGACTTCGACGTCAAGCAGAGCTTCGGCAAGGCGGCGGGCGGCTCGGGTCAGTGGGTGATGTCGCCGGTGGTGACGGCGACGGAGCTCGGCTTCTCGGGATCGCTCAAGGTGACGCTCACCAAGGATGCGGCCCTGACGCTGCCGGCTGGGATCACGCTCGACCTGTTCAAGGCGAAGATCACCAAGACGGGTGGGTCGCCGCAGGAGGCCGCACTCACCGATGCGGACTTGAACGGCACCTTCGAGGCGACGTTCCCGTATGCTGCGGCGGGCGATTACACCGTCGAATTCGTCCCGCCGGCAGGGATCACGCAATTCACGACCAACCCCGCCAGCCCCGCTGCGGTGACCGTTACGTCGGGCGGTTCGGCGACGCACGCCGCGACGCTGCTCACGGCGGCGCCATAATTCATCCACGCTCGACATGGCGCGTCATGCGCCATGGCGGGTGCGGGGAATCATGATGAACGAGGCCGTCGCTCACCCCGAGCGACGGCCTCGTTCGCGTTCCGGAGTGACCGCTTCGTTCGCGGTTGCTCGACACGATCCTGCCGCCGAATATTGCCCATCGGCCTCCGGAGCTGAACATGATTCATCGTCTCTTCACACTCGCGCTGCTGCTCGGTGTGCGCGCCGCGACCCTCTCGGCCCAGGGTGCTCGCGATGCCAGCCCAGCGGATCGCGCGCGCGACGTCGCGATCACCCATGTCACCGTGATCGACGTGGCTGGTGGGCGACGTCTGCCTGATCAGACGGTGGTCGTCCGTGGCACCCGCATCGAAGTGGTGCGTCCGGCGACACGCACGACACCGCCGCGAGGAGCACGAATCATCGACGGTCGCGGGAAGTTTCTCGTCCCCGGCCTCTGGGACATGCACGTCCACCTGTCGACGACTGGATCGGATCGCACCCGCATTCCGCTCCTGCTCGCCCACGGCATCACCGGTGTACGCGCGATGTCGCAGGAGTGCATGCGCGACTGCGCCGGCGATCCGTTCACGCTCGATTCCATTCGCGCGTGGCGCGAGGCGACGGCGCGAGGCGTCCGCCTTTTCCCCCGACTCGTGGTCAGCGGTCCCTCGATCGACGGACCGAAGCCCGCCCGCACGCGCGCCTGGCCCGCCGCGACCGCAGAGGAGGGAGCAGCCGGCGTTCGCCTCACCCGCGAGCGCGGCGGCGATTTCGTGAAAGTGTATTCGCTGCTGCCGCGCGCGGCGTTCTTCGGCGCGGTGCGCGAGGCGCGGCAGCTCGGCCTGCCCGTCGCGGGCCATGTGCCTGCTTCGCTGTGGCCCTCCGAGGCGTCCGACTCGGGTATGGCGTCGCTCGAGCACGACCTCGGCATCTGGGAGGAATGCTCGACGCGACATGCGGAGTGGAGGTCGCGCCTCGATTCACTCTCGGCCGTCGGCGGAGGCGCCGGCTTCGCGGGGATCTCGGGTTTCGTCACCACCGACGTCATGGAGAGCTACGACGATGCGCGCTGCCGAGCCCTGTTCGCCACTCTTCGGCGTAATCGGACATGGCTCGTGCCGACGCTAGTGCTGCGTCAGGGCTTCGCGCGTCAAGTCGACGGCGAGAATGCCGCGCGCGACACCCGACTGCGCTACGTGCCTCGTGCTCAGCGTGCAGCGTGGCAGCCCGGTGCAGACTTCCGCGCGAGCGCGTTGGGGAGGGCGGGAGCGGCCGCGCGGATGGAGCGCCGGCGTCGCGAGCCCGCCCTGGTGGCCCGTGCGTACGCGGCCGGAGTGCGCATCCTCGCCGGCACCGACATGGGCAATCCGTACGTCTTTGCCGGCTCGTCATTGCACGAGGAGCTACAGCTGCTCGTGGAAGGTGGTCTCACGCCAGCGCAAGCACTCCGCGCCGCTACCCTGGAACCCGCATCGTTTCTGCATGCGACCGACTCGCTCGGATCGATCGCGCCGGGAAAGCTCGCCGACCTCGTGCTCCTCCACGCCAATCCGCTCGCCGACGTCGCCAACACCCAGCGGATCCACGCGGTGATGGCGAATGGACGATATCTCGATCGTACGGCGCTGGACGCGCTGCTCGCCGACGCCGAGCGTGCCGCGGCCGCGAGTCCGTAAGCCGACGCTTCGAGCCTGCTCCGTTCCTCACGGATCCGCGCTGAGCTTTCTGAAGTAGTCCACCACCGGATCGTGCATCCCGGCGCGCGTGTACACGTCGGGCGCCTGGGTGTCGATCACTCGTACGATCACGGCCGCAACGTCCTCGACAGGCTGCGACATCGGCAGCGTCCGCGCGTCCGGCCCGCCGTGCACGGCATTGGTGCCGAACGCCGTGGAGACGATGCCTGGGGACACGAGCGAGACCTGGATTCCGGGATGCTTCTCGCGCATCTCGTCGCGCAGGTTGGCGGTGATCGCGTTGAGGAAGTGCTTCGCGCCGTTGTACGCCGAGCGGAAAGCCGCCGACGGCACACGGCCGGGTGCGTGTTCGGGCCAGCGCGGTCGGCGACCTCGCGCAGCTCCGCCTCGCGACGGGCGACGAGCAGCACGCGATCGCCGCGCGACGCGAGATGCTCCACGAGCGCCGCGCCGATTCCTCCGCTCGCGCCGGTGACGACGATGTTTCGCTCGGGCATTCGGACCCCTCTGGTCGTGGTGATCGTTGCCCGATGCATCATCCCGGCCGTGGCCTGCCCGTCGAGCGCGAACGCCGCTCGCGATCCCTTGACCTGCTCTCGGGTGCGCGCCAGTAACGGAATGGCGCGCAGGTGTCATGTTTCCTTCCGTCAACGACTACCTCGCTCCCGACGATCCCTGCCGATGTCTCCGACCCGCCGCGAAGCCCTCGCTCAGCTCGCCGCGCTCGCCGCGCTGCCGCTCCCGACCTGGCCACACATGCGCAGTGAGCCGCTCGACGGCACCATCGCCGAGTATCAGGCGGGGCGGCGGCGTGGAGAGTGGAGCGCAGCCGAGATCACCGAGCGCGCGCTCGAGCGCTGTCGCACGGATGGCAAGGCGTGGCGCGCGATCGACGCGCTCGCGGCGACCGCACCAGCCGAGGCGCGCGCCGCGGACGCGCGGCTGCGCGCCCGGCGGACGCGTGGCCCACTCGATGGCGTCCCCGTGTTCGCGAAGTCGATCTACGACATGGCCGGTTTCCCGACGACGGGATCGAGCGCGGAGTGGGCGCGCCTCTTCCCCGACCTCGTGCGTCGCGACGCACTGGAGATCGCGCGGCTCCGCGCCGCGGGGGCGATCGTGCTCGGCAAGACCGCCGCCGACGACTTCGCCTATCACGGCAACGGCACGAGCAGTCACACCGGACAGGTGCTGAACCCGTACGACGCGACGGGCACTCGCACATCTGGTGGCTCGAGCGCGGGGTCGGCGGTCGCGGTGGCGTGCGGGATGGCGTTCGCGGCGCTCGGCACCGACGACGGCGGCTCCAACCGGATACCGGCGCAGTTCACCGGCATCGTCGGCATGAAGCCGACGTTCGGATTGGTGCCGCGCACGGGCGTGATTCCCACCTGGCCGTACCTCGACACCCACGGCCCGCTCGCGCGCACGGTCGCCGACGCCGCGCTGCTGCTCGCTGTCATCGCCGGCACCGATCCGTCGGATCCGCTCGCGCGCGCCGGTGCGTGGAACGCCGCGCCCCTCCGAGCCCTGCGCGACGACGCGCTGGCGAGCGTGCGACTCGGCGTCGTCGAGGTGCACGCGCCTCGTGCACAGATGACCGCCGAGGCGCTCGCGGCGTGGGACCGTGCCTTGGGCGACCTGCGCGCCGCGGGCGCCGTCGTCGAGCCGTTCGCCCCCGCCGTCACTCGCGTCGACTATCGCGATGCGTTCGCCGCAGCGGCACGCGCGCGCGGCGACGCGGAGGTCGACCCGAAGTCGCCCGCGCCGACGGTGAACGCGCTCCTCGGCTACTTCGCCGGACGGACGCGCGATCCGCGCGAGGCGATGCGGCGTGGCTACGCCGCGTATCGCGCGTTCTACGACGTGCTCCCGGCGACCTTCGAGGAGTGCGAGCCGCTGCTCGGTCGGTCGATCACCGAGGATCCAGCGGGGCGCTCGTTCGCCCGCTCGCGTGTCGAGGTCGTGGCCGCGCTGGAGAAGTCGATGCGCGCGGTCAAGGTCGCGGCGATGGTGTATCCCACCATGCCGTTCAACGCGCCGCGCGCCGCCGATCCCTGGCCCGACGTGCGCACTCCGCTCGGCTACGGCAACTGGCTGGGGCTGCCCGAGGTGTCGGTGCCGGCGGGGTACGGCGCCGATGGCATGCCTGCGCTCAACCTGTCCATCGTCGGGTTGCCGGGTGACGACGCACGTGTGATAGCGCTGGCGCATGCCTACGAGCGGCAGTCGCGGCGGTTCGTGGCGCCGAAGCGCCCCGGTTGATCGAGCGAGAGCCATTCAGGCTCGCTCACGGCGCGGCGCGGCTCGCGCTCGCCGACGCCACGACCCGAACGAGATTCACCAGCGCGATTCGGAACTCCTTCTTCGTCGCGTCGTAAACGGTGGAGTAGGCAGTCGCCTGATGTCCGGTCGTCGAGTATTGCTGCGGCAGTTTGAGTGGCCGCACCACCAGCGCGGGCTTCGAGTCGAGATAGGACTTCGCGATCATCGGCTCACCGAAGACGATCCTGCCGTCGTAGGACCCGTAGATGAACGTCGACGTGAACGGCGCTCCGCTGAGCTCGGGCGACGCGGGATCCCGCCAGTGCATGCCCATGCGCTCCATGGGCATGCCGATGGCGTAACCAGCTGGCAGGAAGCTGGCAGTGGGCTGGAGGGCAAGCTTCGTGGCGTAGCCCGGATCGGCGGACGTGATCGCATCGCGCGCCTGCGACGAGATCATGTAGAAGTGAACGTCGAAGTGGGGCACCATGTACGCAGTGGGTTCGTGGCCGGTCGGCGCCCAGTTGATGGCTGCGTGCTGGTATGCCGTCGCCGACGCCTCGGAGGGCATCGTGAAGACGAACTCCGCCTTCGCCGCGGGAAGTCCGTCAAGCGCCGATTCCGTGAGCGCCAGACCGAGCTCCGTTGGCGTACCTGCAGCGTCCAATGTGACGTACGCGCGGCCCGAGCCACCGGCCATCGTCGTCGCGCCTCCGTAGAACGTGCCGCTCAGGTCGGGCGGCTCGGTCGTCGACTCCGAGCAGGCGAGCATGGTGGCGGCGACGAACACGCAGGCACCAGCGATGCCTCGAACGAGATGCTCGCGCGATGACAGAGATGAACGATGCGGATGTGACATGCGGATTCTCCCGAGTGTCGGTGATGTGAAAGTGCGGCGAGCGTGCAGGTGGGTCGCAGGGCGCTTCCCTACTTCGGCCAGGAGGGTGTCGCCTCGAACAGCGTCGGAACGAGTCGATCGAAGCCCCAACAGAAGGCGCGGCCGGTCTTGGCTTCGACGCCGCAGGTCTCGTAGCCGCCGTAGGCGCCACCCGCCCCGCCGGTGCTGATGCTCGCGAACCGAATCCCGCCGGCGACCAGAGTCGGCACCAGCCGATCCAGCCTGGTTCCGTCGCCGAGCGAGCCGTACACGTTCCTGCCCCAGCAGTACGCCGCTTCGGTCTCCGCCTCGATGGCGCATACCATGTTCGGTCCGGCCTCGATGCTGCTGAAGCGGAGCCCAGCGTCGGCCACCGGCGTGGGCAGGAGCCGCGACGTCACGCTCCCGTCGCCGAGCTGTCCGAGGGAGTTCTTACCCCAGCACAACGCGCGGGCCGACTGCGCCTCGATGCCACACACCACGCTCTCACCAGCACTGATCGCGCTGAAGCGGATCGCGCCGTTCGCCACGAGTGTTGGAACGAAGCGGTCAGTCCTGCTGCCATCACCGAGCTGCCCGCTGTCGTTGCGTCCCCAGCAGTACGCGTGCGCGGTGACCGACTCGATCCCGCACACGACCGCCGGGCTCGCGCTGATCGTCGCGAAGCGAAGGTCGCTCCCCGCGCCACCCACCTGCGTCGGCGTCGCTCGCTGCATGCGCGCGCCGTCTCCGATCAGTGCCGCCTCGCCCCAACAGTAGGCCCGGCTCGTCTCCACTTCGATGCCACAGGTGACGACGGTGCCCGCGGAGATGGAAGAGAACCGAAAGCGACCAGCACCGACCAGCGAAGGCACATCCACTTCGCCCGGCTGGCTGCCCGTCGGTGGCAAGTCATACGAGTAGCCCCAACAGAATGGCAGATCGGTGCCCACTTCGATCGCGCAGTTCCAATAGGCGCTCAGGCTGAGATTGCGGAAGCGCTTCATGCCATAGCCCACCAGCATGGGAAGCTCCAGCAACTCCGCGCCGCCGATGCCCAGGGCGCCGGAATGATTGTCTCCCCAGCAGTAGGCCAGATTGGTGACTGCCTCGAGCCCACAGGCATAGTTGCCAACCGTCGAGATGCTCGAGAAGACGATGTCGAACGGATTTTTCTTGTCGACCACGATCTCCGCGTTGGCCCGCAGCCCCGCTGTTGTCGCCGTGATCGTTGCGCCTCCAATCGCCCGGCCGATCACGATACCTCGTTCCGCATCGACCCAGACGACGTTGGTATCGCTCGAGCGCCAGTCGACCACCACGCCTGACAGCGTTCTTCCAGCCGAATCGCTCGCGGTGGCCGCGAGGACCTTCGTCCCACCGATCGTGAGCCTCATCACGCCTGGACGCACCGCGAGCGACGTCGGACTGGCAGGAGTCGTCGGGCCAGCGGTCAGCGGAACGCCCTCTGGCCCAACGAGGACCGCAGGTCCGCGCGAGACATCACAGGCAACGGAAGACAGGAGGCATGCAAGCGCGACTCGCGAGCATGAGGATCGTCCGGCTGCGATGGTGCGCATCTGTCTGCTCCGGGCTCGGCGAGGTCGGAGCGAGCATGCCGTGTATTGCCGGCGAAGTGGCTCGCTCGTAGGTTGGACTTCACGGCGGTTCCATCGCCGCACGAGCTGACGCGGCAAATCCGCGCGGAAGACGCCATGCCCTCATGGCAGGTGGCTCGCGACTCTCGTCGCCCGCAGCAATGCCCGATCAGGTGGAGCAGGAGATCTCGGAGGCGCTGGCCGCCCTGAGCCGCGGCGCGCCCGAGGCGATGGACCACCTCATGCCCCTGGTCTATCGGGAGCTCAAGCGCATCGCGCACCGACAGCTCGGCGCCGAGTCGCGCGGCCACACGCTCTCCACCACGGCCGTGGTCCACGAGGCGTACCTGCGGCTCTCGACCCAGACGGCCGTGCAGTGGGAGGACGAAGGACAGTTCTTCGCCCTCGCCGCGCGAGCGATGCGGCGCGTCCTGATCGACTATGCGCGCCAGCACCAGGCGGCGCGGCGCGGGGGCTCGGGTAGGCGTGCTGTCGCACTGGAGCTGCTCGAGCACGGCGACTCCCCGGCGATCTCGATTCCACAGCGCGCCGATTCCCTGCTCGCGCTGGACGAGGCGCTCGAGAATCTCCGCCGGATGGATGAGCGGCTCGCGCAGGTCGTCGAATGCCGCTTCTTCGCCGGGCTCACCGAAGTCGAGACGGCGCGAGCGCTCAACTCATCCCAGCGGACCGTGTCGCGCGATTGGAAGATGGCGCGCGCGTGGCTGCACGAGGCACTGCGCGATGACGTCTCCTGACCAGCCTTCCGCATCGAGCGCATCGATGTCGCCCGAGCGGTGGGCGCGCGTTCGCGCGCTCGTCGACGAAGCGACCAGCGTCACGCCGGCGGAGCGGGCGGCGCGCATCGCGGCGTCGTGCGGCGGCGACGAGGTGCTCGCGGCACAGGTCGGACGTCTCGCCGCCGACATCGATCGCGCCGAAGGGAGCTGGGGATTCCTCGCGCAGTCTGCTGGTGATCTTTCGGCACCGTTGCTCGCCGCGTCGGACTCACCGCCGCCGAACGCATTCGCCGTCGGCGCGGAGGTCCCGCTGCGGCGGGGCCTGACGGAGATGGCCGACGTGCTGGCGCGGCTGCGCACCGCGCTCGCCGATCGCTACGTCGTCGAGCGCGAGCTCGCCACCGGAGGAATGGCCACGGTCTATCTCGCGCGCGACGTGCGACACGAGCGGCCGGTCGCGATCAAGCTGTTGCACCCCGAGCTCTCCGCCATGCTCGGCCCGGACCGGTTCCTGAGCGAGATCAAGACGACCGCCTCGCTGCACCATCCGAACATTCTGCCGCTGTTCGACAGCGGCGCCGCCGACGGCCTGCTGTTCTATGTCATGCCGCTCGTACAGGGCGAGTCGCTCCGCGCGCGCATCGAGCGAGAGAAGCAGCTCCCCGTCGCCGATGCGGTGCGCATCGTGACGCAGATCGCCGACGCGCTCGAGTACGCGCACCGGCACGGCGTCGTCCACCGGGACATCAAGCCCGAGAACATCCTGCTGCACGAGGGCACGCCGCTCGTCGCCGACTTCGGCATCGCGCTGGCCATGCAATCGGCGGGCGCCGAGCGAATGACGCGCACCGGGCTCTCGCTGGGCACGCCACCGTACATGAGTCCCGAGCAGGCATCCGGCAGCGCGACGATCGACGGCCGGAGCGACGTCTACTCGCTGGCGTGCGTGCTCTACGAGCTTCTCGTGGGCGATCCACCATTCACCGGCAGCACACCGCAGATCGTGATCGCCAGGGTGCTCGGTGACCTTCCCTCCAGCGTGCGCACCGTGCGGCCGAGTGTTCCGGTGCACGTCGAGGCCGCGATCGCTCGCGCGCTGGCCAAGCTACCGGCAGATCGACCGGCGAGCGCTCGCGAGTTCGCCGATTCGCTCGCCGCGTCCATCACGACCATACCAAACGTGTCTGCCGGTGTGCTCCCCACGACTCGCACCAGCACCGTGCCGTGGCGGATCTCGGCGCGGCTCATGGTGGGAGCAGTAGTGGCCCTGGCACTGGGAATCGCCGCCTGGATCGTATCGCGCAGGGCCGCCACGTCCGCGGAGATGACCCCCGCCGTCTATTCGAACCTGATCGATCAGACGTCGCAGTTCGCGAGAATCACGATCACGCCGAACGGCCGTGCGCTGATCTACACGGGCATTGCCGAGGCGGGACGTCCGCTCATGCTTCGCCCGCTGGGTCAGCTCGAGTCACGCGTTCTTCGAGGCACCAACGGAGGCGGCCGTCCGTTCGTGGCGCCGGATGGCCGGCGGGTCGCCTACGTCTCGCGCGGTGGCGAGCTCACGATCACGACGATCGAGGGATTCGGCGACACCGAAGGAAGCAGCGGATGGCGATACGGGAATGGCGCGTGGGATGGCAACGACGCCCTCATCGTGGAGGACGAAACGTCGCGTGGGCTCACCCGCGTCGCTCCCGGCGTGGGGCGCCGAGTCGCGCTCACCAGGCCCGATTCGACGCGCGGTGAATCGAGACATGACGCGCCGTTGGTGCTTCCAGGGTCGCGCGCCGTGGTGTTCACCATCAGCAGGTATGGAGGGAAGTTGCACACCGTCGGTCCCCTCGCGATCGCGTCGACCACTCCCGCGGCATCCAGCCCGTCGCACCGCTGGCTGGGCATCGAGGCGCGCCGCGCATTTGCCTTCATCGACGGCCGGCTGCTCTACACGAGCGCCGACGGCCTCGCGATCATGGCGGTGCGGCTCGACGTCGAGCGTCGGCAGGTCGTCGGCAGCCCGGTCGTCGTTTGGGACGTGCCGGCGGGAGACCTGCAGTCGGCATCGCTCACCGACAATGGAACTCTGCTCTACTTGCGACGCCCGACGATCAATGCACTCGTGCGCGTTGACAGCACTGGTGCCGCCCGACCGCTGCTGTCGGGCGCCAAAGGCTCGTTCATGTATCCTCGCCTCTCGCCGGACGGCAAGCGCGTGGCGGTGCAGTCGACGACAGCCGACGCCAGGTTCGACGTGTGGACCTACGACGTGGCGACGGGGTCTCCGAACAGACTCACGACCGATGGACGCGCACTGCATCCGACATGGACTCCGGACGGGCGCCGCATCGTCTTCATGGCATCCGAGCGCCGCGGACTGAAGTCTCAACCGGCCGACGGCAGCGCGAGTGCAGAGCTGGTGAAGGGGTCGGAAGGTGCGTTCGCGCCGGACATTACGCCGGACGGCACAGCCGCCGTGTACCAGCTGTTAACGGCGGGTATCGGCTACACGATGTGGTCCGACAGGCTGGACGGTCGAGCGGCGCCTCGCAAGGTGATCGACGATGGAGCCCCCCACTCCATGCCCGCGGTCTCTCCCGACGGACACTGGCTGGCCGACGTCTCGAGCGTCACGGGGGGGAACGAGGTGTATGTGCGACCCTACCCGGGCCCTGGCGCGGCGGTGCAGGTGTCGGACTCCGGCGGAGTCGAGCCCGCGTGGTCACCGGACGGACGGCACCTCTACTACCGCGGCCAGGGTGCCTTCATGTCCGCCCGCATCCGCACCCCGGACCTCGCGGTCACGTCGCGCCGGAGGCTTTTCACAGACACCTTCGACGGCGGCATGCCGCATCGCAACTACGACGTCGCGCGCGATGGTTTGGGATTCGTCATGCTGTCCGGCGGCAGGGCAGACGCGGTCGTGGTGTTCGACTGGTTGCCGACATTGCGAGCGCGGCTGGCGCGCGCGAAATAGTGTCCGATCCCTCGCGCTGTCTGCGCGCGCTCGCCGTCGCGCTGGCCATCTCCTTTGGCGCCCGAGCCGCGCTCGCGCAGACGGGAACTGTCGTCGGCCGCGCGACCGATGCGCTCACCGGCGCGGCGGTGACCTCGGCGCAGGTGAGCATCGAAGGCATGACCACCGGAGCGCTGGTGAGCCTCGACGGAAGGTTCCGGCTCACCAACGTCCCGGCTGGTGTGCATGCCCTGTCGGTGCGCGGCCTCGGCTACGAGCCGAAGTCGGTTTCGTTCACTCTCGCCCCCGACGAGACGAAGACGATCGACGTCTCAATGACCGCCAGCGGTCTCGAGCTCGACGCGATCGTCGTCACTGGGTCGGTCGGCGACATGCGGCGGCGCGCCGTGGGAAACTCGGTGAGCACGATCGACGCCGTCGATGTCGTGAACCGGTCGGCCGTGACGAACCTCGCCGAGGTCCTTCAGGCGAAGACGCCGGGGCTCGCGCTGCTCCAGCCTTCGGGCACCGCGGGCACGGCGGCCAGCTTCCGACTGCGCGGCGCAGGCTCGCTTGGTGCCGGCAACAGCCCGACGATCTACATCGACGGCATCCGTCTGAGCTCGCGCGATCAGGGCAACTACAACGTGTTCGGTCAGACGACGTCCGCACTCGATGCGGTCAATCCATCGGACATGGAATCGATCGAGGTGATCAAGGGCCCGTCGGCATCCACGCTGTACGGCGCCGAGGCGGCCGCCGGAGTGATGCAGATCATCACCAAGTCGGGCCGTCCGGGCCAGACTCGCTGGGAGACGCGCTTCGAGATGGGGCGCTCCGATTGGGATCCCGCGTTGCGACCGCTCAACTACGCGATCGCGACGGAGGCCCGTCTCGCCGATTCGGCGAACTGGCCGGGCTTCGTCGGCAGATCGCTCGGTGACGTGCTCGCGGTGCGCGTCTTGGACGATCAGGACGCGCTGCGGTCGGCGGCGAGCTCGAAGCTGTATCTCTCGGCCAGCGGCGGCGCGGATCGATACCGCTTCTTCGTCTCGGCCGGCAGGGCGAATGAGGAGGGGGTGATGTACAACAACTTCTCCAACCTTCGCTCGCTTCGCGCCAACATCAGCCTCATCCCGTCGAGCACCGTCACCTTCACTACCAACGTCGGCCTGAGCCGCAATCACGTCCGCCTGCCGCTCAACGACGACGCCGGGCCGGTCGGCCTGGTCTCGAGTGCATACCTGGCCGTGCCGGGACGGAGCTACGCCTTTCCCGCCGGCGAGAACTACTCCTCGATCATCCCGTCGGTGGCCAACGTCTACGACAACCAGACGCGTGCCGATCGTCTCACCGTCGGGGCGAGTGCGACCTACGTGCCCGTCGGTTGGCTGCGGAACACCTTTCAGGTCGGACTGGACGACAACGTCGGGCGGGCGGAGTTGTACTTCGCTCCCGACCCGCTGACGCTGAGGCCCTACGTGTCGCGCGCCAGCCTCTCGATCGACAACACCAAGGGGCTCATCGCCGAGGGGCGGCCACTGAACCGGGAAGTCACCCTGAGCTACGACGGCACCGTCACGCGCAAGGTGACCGAGCACCTCGTCTCGACCAGCTCGATCGGCGCGCAGTACCTCTCCAACGATTTCGAGCGGACGGACGCGATCGGGGTGGATCTGGGCAGCAGCAATCTGCGCTCGGTCGCGGCGGCGGCCGTGACCAGCAGCACCCAGCTCGGATCGGAGCAGAAGTCCCTGGGCTTCTACCTGCAGCAGCAGCTGTCGCTGAACGACCGACTGTTCGTCACGGCGGCGGCGCGAATGGACAACAACTCCGCCTTCAACGACGCGCTGCAACGTGAGTTCTACCCGAAGGCCTCCGTCTCCTATGTGGTGTCCGACGAACCGTTCTTCCGCGTGCCCGGCGTCAGCGCGCTGAGATTACGCGCCGCGTGGGGTCAGGCGGGCAACTCGCCAGGCCCGTTCGACGCGCGACGATCCTACACGTCGGCGACCGTCACTTACGCGAACGGCTCGTCCTCCGCGCTGCGTTACGGCTCGCCGGGAAACGCGAACCTTCGTCCGGAGCGAGCCTCGGAGATCGAGCTCGGATTCGAAAGCGCGTTCCTCGGCGACCGCGTCAGCGTCGACGTGAGCTACTATCGCAAGACCACGCGCGACGCGCTGATCGGTGTGCCGTCGGCACCGTCGAGCGGGTTCACCGGCGATCAGCTCACCAACCTCGGTGAGATCTTCAACACGGGCGTGGAGCTGCTGCTGCACGCCATTCCGGTGCGGCGAAAGTGGGTGACGGTCGATGCGACGGTCGCGGCATCCCGTAACCGGAACGCGCTGGTGTCGTTCGGTGACGAGCGCAGTCCGATCGTCTTCGGCTTCAACGCGTCGTCACAGCGGTTCCAGGAAGGCTACCCGCTCGGTGGGATGTGGGCGCAGCGCGTCCAATACAACCCCGACGGCTCGCTGGTCAAGGTCGGAGCCCGTGCGGTGGGCGACACCACGAGCGTGTACATGGGACCGTCCGTGCCGACGCGCGAGCTGTCGTTGTCGAGCGGGGTACTGCTGTTCGGTGCACTTCGCCTCCACGCGCTCGCCGACTACAAGGGAGGACACTATCAGTTCAACGTGAAGGATTCGCGTCGCGACCGTGAAGGGCTCTCGTGGGAGACGGTCGACCCTGCGGCCGATCCGGACGAGGTTCTGGTGCGCCGATCCCTGTTCCAGACGTACCTCCACATCCAGCGGGCGGACTTCATCAAGCTGCGCGACGTGTCGGTGAGCTACGACCTGCCGCAGCGTGCGCTGTTCGGCGCCGCGCGTCGTGCGACGCTCACGCTCGCCGGACACAACCTGAAGATCTGGACCAGGTACGGCGGCGCCGATCCCGAAGTGAACTACAGCGGTGCCGGACGGTTCAACCGCGACGACTTGTGGGTCGTGCCGCAGACGCGCCGCTATTCCGCCGCGCTGGCCCTGACGTTCTGATGACCGGGCGTTCGCTCCGATCTGGTGCATCGCGGACGACGCGCCGCCTGGCGCTCGCCGCCGCACTCGTCGCGCTGACGCCGAGCGCGTGCGCGAAGGTGCTCGAGGTGACGAACACGGGTTCTCTGGAGGAGCCGCAGCTCGCCGACCCGGCCCTCGAGCAGTTCCTGATCAACGGAGTGATCAGCGAGTTCCAGTTCGCGTATACCTCGTATGCACTGTGGTCGGGCGTGCTCGCCGACGAGACATTCGCCGACCATCCGAATCTGAACATCCGCGATTTCTCGCTGCACACCTTCGACGACGGGAACAGCACGGATTCGCTGGTCTACGCGAGCCTTCAACGGACCAGGCAGGCGGCGGACGATGCCGTCGAGCGCATCAGAAGGTTCCAGAGCGCCACTCCCGCGACGAGGCTCAACGTGGCGCGCGCTCTCATCTACGGCGGGTACACCTACGTGCTGCTCGGCGAAGGGTTCTGCGATGCCCCGGTCAGTCTGAGTGCTCCGCTGTTGCCGACCGAGATGCTGACGCGTGCCGTCGCCAGATTCGACGAAGGCATCGCCTTGATGACGGCGCTGCGCACGGAAGCAGCAGCGAATTCCGCCTCGGCCACGGTCGCGGCCGCGCAGGACCTGCTCTTCCTCGCCTACGTGGGTGCGGGCCGCGCATCGCTCAAGAAGGGCGACCTCACCCAAGCCCGCGCCTACGCATCGCTCGTGACCGACGGGACGTACGAGCGCTGGGCCTATTACTCTTCGAACTCGGTGCGCGAGAACAACCAGTTCCAGAGCGGGATCAGGGCGGCGCTGCCCTTCCTCGGGATGCAACCGGCATTTCAGAATCTCAACGATCTTCGTGTCCCTCAGCCAGCCACGCCGCGCCCGTCGCTCAGGTCGAATCCGATCCTTCCGCCACTCAAGCCGTCGATGTTCAGCGGCTGGACGCCGACGTCCCGAGCGCCGATCGAGGTCTCGACGCACATCCGGTTCGCGAGCGGCCTCGAGGCGAGGTACATCGTCGTCGAGGTCGACGGCCCTGGTCCTGCGATGCTGGCCTTCGTCAACGCGCGGCGCACCGTCGGCGGGAAGGCGCCCGTCGAGTTGACGGGGCAGGCGCTGCTCGCGGAGTTCCGCGTCCAGCGCGGGCTGGATTTCTATCTCACGGGGCAGCGACTCGGTGACCTGCGACGGTACGCCGCAGCGGGGGTCGATCTGTTTCCCGCCGGGAAGTACCCCACGCTGGCCGAGGACTATGGGCGTATGCACTGTCTCATCGTTCCGCGCAGCGAGAAGGCTGGCAATCCCAACTACTAGCGCTCGCCAGAAAGCGAGTCTCCTCTTCGCGGCGCACGGCAGGCACCTTGCTGACTGCGGTTAGCCTCGCGCCCGTCTCTTCCGCCCAGCCCGCATGCCCGTTCTGCTAGAACGCCGTCCGCCGATGTTCACCCGGCGGCAACCGGCGGAGGACCTCCTCACCGGTCCAATCCGTGGTGAGCTGCTCGGCCCCGAAGGACTCGCCGAGCGCGCCAGAGGGCTCGCTCGCTCGCAGCTCATCCGGCCGTTCGAGCAGGGGTCGCGCCGGACGCCGCTGCTCAGCCGACTGGAGGTGAGCCGCCGCGTACTGGCCGATGCGCACACGCGCCTGGTGGCCGCGGCGGGCAGCGAGGCGGACGTCGGGCCGGCCGGCGAGTGGCTGCTCGACAACTACCACGTGGTCGAGGAGCACGTTCGCGAGGTTCGCGAGAGCCTGCCGCGGAGCTACTACGGCGAGCTGCCCGAGCTGGCGGGCGGGCCGCTGGCCGGCTTCCCACGCGTGTACGAGATCGCCATCACGCTGATCGGGCACAGCGAGGCCCGCATCGACAGCGCGAACGTCGATCTGTTCATCGCGGCGTTCCAGGAGGTCGCCAGCCTGTCGATCGGCGAGCTGTGGGCCGTGCCGGCGATGCTGCGGATCGCGCTCATCGAGAGCGTGCGGCGCATGGCGCTGCGCACCACCCAGCGCCTGGACGAGGTGGAGGAGGCGGACCGGTGGGCGGCGAGGGTGCTCGAGAGCACCACGTGGCGCGAGACCGCCGCCTCGCCGGCGCTGAACGAGTTCCTCACCGGCCATCCGCCGCTCACGCCGGTCTTCGTCTCGCGCTTCCTGCGACAGATCCGCCTCTCGGACCACTCGGCGCCGCTCGCGTGGCTCGAGCCCTGGATGAGCGAGGAGGGCATCAGCGCCGAGGAGGCCGCGGCGCGCGCGAACGAGCGGCTCGGTCTCACCCAGGTGATGACCGCCAACAGCATCACCAGCCTGCGCGCGATCGGGCGCCTCGACTGGAAGGGGTTCGTCGAGCGCCAGAGCGCGCTCGAGGCCACGCTTCGCCAGGATCCGGCGGGCGTCTATCGCGGGATGACCTTCGCCACGCGCGACTCGTACCGCCACGTCGTCGAGCGGATCGCCAAGCGGACGAAGCGCACGGAGCTCGAGATCGCGACGATCGCCATCGGGCTCGCGCACACGGGCGCGCGCGAGTGGCCGGCCGACCCGGCGCGCGGGCACGTCGGCTACTATCTGGTGGACGCCGGGCTCCCGGCACTCGAAGAGGCGACGGGCTACCGCCCCCGCGGCCGGGAGGCGCTGCACCGGTGGGTGCTGCGCCATCCCAACGTGGTGTTCATCGGCGGCATCGTCCTCGGCACCATCGCGGCACTCGCCGCGGTGTTCTGGCTCGGCGGCGTCAGCCCGGAGGCGGGATGGCGCGCGTGGCTGGTCGTGGCGCTGTTCTCCTTCATCCCGGCGAACGCGATCGCGATCGGCGTGGTGAACCAGCTGGTCACCACCTTCCTTCCGCCACGCGTCCTGCCGAAGCTCGACCTCAGCGGCCGCGCGGGGATCCCGGCCGAGTTCCGCACGGCGGTGGTGGTGCCGACGCTGTTCGGCAGCGTCGACGCGGTGCACGAGGCGCTCGACAACATCGAAGTGCAGTTCCTCGCGAACCGCGAGGCGCATCTGCACTTCGCGGTGCTGAGCGACTTCACCGACTCGGACACCGAGACGCGCGAGGAGGACGACGCGATCGTCGCTGCCGCCGCGGAGGGAGTGCGCGCGCTCAATGCACGCTACGCCGGCGGCCGCGCCGACGAGTTCTACCTGTTCCATCGTCCGCGCCGGTGGAATCCGCGCCAGGGCGTGTGGATGGGCTGGGAGCGCAAGCGTGGCAAGCTCGCGCAGTTCAATCGCTTCATCCGCGGCGGCGCGAGCGACGCGTTTTCCGTCGTGGTCGGCGACGTGGCGGCGCTCCGCGACGTGCGCTACGCGATCACCCTCGACGCGGACACGGTGCTGCCTCCGGATGCGGCGCCGCTGCTGGTGGGCGCGATCGCTCACCCGCTGAATCGCGCCGTGTACGACGCCGCGCGTGGACGAGTCGTGCGCGGCTTCGGCATCGTGCAGCCGCGGGTGGGCGTGTCGCTGCCGAGCGCCTACCGCTCGCGCTTCGCGGCGATCCACTCCGGTCATCCTGGCGTGGACCCGTACACCACCGCGGTCTCCGACGTCTACCAGGACCTCTACGGCGAGGGAAGCTTCACCGGCAAGGGGATCTACGACGTCGACGCGTTCGAGGAGGCGACGCGCGGCCGCTTCCCCGAGAACACCCTGCTCTCCCACGACCTGATCGA
>DATFOL010000282.1:0-7014 GCA_035265545.1 Gemmatimonadaceae bacterium
GGCACCAGCAGCAGCGTGACGAAGACCGTCGGCGCGAGCACGAGGCCGACACGCCGCCGGTAGCGCTCGAACTTCAGTTCGCCGGGCGAGAGCGTCTCGATCGGGATCGGGGCACCAGCGTCGATCATGCGGGATGTGCTCACGTAGGGCGAACGAGCCTCGAGGTCGGCGAGCGGGAGCCAAAGTCGTGGCCCGCGTGGGCCGCAGGTTGGTGATGCTAGCCGGCGTCCGCTTGCTCTGGTAGGCGGCGCCGTCGCCTCGCTGCCAGGAGTCGTGAATCGCTCGTGCTCCAACCGACAGTCAGCGGCATCTTTCCAACCAGGGGACCGCCGGTAGCTGACTTTGGCGTCAGGCGGCCACAAGGTTGGGTCACGTAATCACCAGTTGACGCGTCGTTGCGCTTGTGGTTCGTCAGCCCTACCTTTCGAGCGTCCCCCGTGGAGGAAATCCAATGTCCCGCGAGTCTTGCTGCTGCGAAGACCCGAAGTGCTGCTGCAAGTGTAGCTGCGACTCCGGGCCGTGCTGTGGGCAGTGCTGCTGCGATTGAGCCGTTGCAGCCCATGCTCGATGGCGGGCGGCTCCTTTCGATGGAGTCGCCCGCTCATCGTCGCCAGCATCGGGTTGCCGCCGTTCGCGGTACGTAGCACAAGACAGTATCCCGACGGTCGTCGGTCGCGCACTAGGGTGTCGTAGGCGTCCCGAACCAGGTCGCCAGCGCTTCGGTCAGTCCTTGCGACGTTCCGTCGCCGACCCAGGCGACGTAACCGTCGGGCCGGATCAACACCGCGGAGGGCGCAGCGACTTCGCCGAGCACCGGAAGTCTCCACTCACCGTCATATTTCGCGTCGACGTACTGCACGCGGCGCGACCACGGCGCGATGTCGATGGCGCGCGGCGCACCGAAGTCGAGCAGCACGGGCTGGGCCTCGTGAAGGAAGCTGACGACGCGCCGCTGGCCGCTCGCGGTGAGGACGTCGAGATCGGGCATGCGACGTCCCAGCAGCGGATGGCCCTCCCCCAGGTCGTACCGGATGTCCAGGTTCGACATCGTCCCGGCGATGTGCTTGCGCGGCTCCTCCATCTTGAGGAGGTCGCCCACGATGTCGCGCACGGCCAGCGTGCGAGCGTCCTCGCGGTGCAGCGCGACCTGCGCCATCGTCATCTTCAGCACGCGCGCACCCACTGGGTGACGCTCGGCGTGATAGGTGTCGAGCAGGCTGTCCGGTGACGTACCCTTGACCACCTGCGCCAGCTTCCATCCGAGGTTCACCGCATCCTGCACACCCGTGCCGAGTCCCTGCCCGCCGATCGGCGAGTGGACGTGCGCGGCGTCGCCGGCGAGCAATACGCGTCCACTGCGATACGTCGCCGCCTGCCGCGTCGTGTCCGTGAACCTGGAGATCCAGGTTGGGCTGTGCACGCCGTAGTCGGTGCCACACGCGGCGATCAGCAACTTCTTGAGATCGTCCAGCGTCGGCTCGGTAGTCGCATTCGGATTCGGCTCGGTGACCATGACGCCAATGGGGCCGACATCCTTATAGATGATCTCACCGCCCCTCATCTCGTACTCCTCTCGGCCGAACGCATAGGTGCCGGCGGAAGAACGATGCACCCCGTACGGCGGCTTCTCCGTCATCTCCACTTCGGCGAGGATGTTGCTCGTCGTCGGATCCCACCCCGGGAAGTCGATGCCCGCGATCTTGCGTACGAGGCTGCGTCCACCGTCGCACCCGATGAGATATTGCGCGCGCACCGACTGACCGTCGGCAAGTGCGACGTCGACACCGGCATCGTGCTGCACGAATCCCGTGATCTCGCGACCGTAGAGGATGGGCACCTCGAGCTCGGTGACCCAGCCGGCGAGGATGCGCTCGATGTGCTTCTGCCGCAGCGCGAGCCCGTAGTTATGGCGCGTCGGGAAGTCGCTGATGTCCAGGCGGGTGACGGCGAAGCCCGTGACCTGCGCGATCTGTCCGGCCGAGAGGAATCGGTCCGCGATGCCGCGCTGGTCGAGCACTTCGATGGTGCGTGACGAGATCCCCAAGGCACGCGCGCCGGAGAGCTCCTGATTGGGCCGGCGCTCGAGCACGGCGACGTCCACTCCCGCCAGCCCCAATTCGCCTGCGAGCATGAGCCCCGTCGGTCCGGCGCCCGCGATCGCGACCGAATGATTGGTCATCGCAACTCCTGGTCAGAATGAGGCGCGAAGTATCACCTGGCACGAGGGCCTTGCCGCAAGCCTCCGGGTGGTTGATATATCTCTGTGGGGCTCGTGGCGACCCAAGGCTGAGTGTTCCTCGCCGGTCGCGAGCGGTGCCCCACCTGCTCGAACGGATCGGCGATCGGCGTAGCCAGTCTCGAGGCGCACCTCGCATATTCGGCGGATGGCCGCTTCCGCCGAACGACACGGCACCCGACACGCCCAGCAATCTGTGCCGCCGGCCTTCTCGTTGCCGGCGCGCGCACTGTCGTACGCGCTCGCGATCTTCCTCGGCAGCACGCTGCTGTTTCTGCTCGAGCCCATCGCCGCCAAGCGCCTCGTTCCGCTGCTCGGCGGATCGGCGGCGGTGTGGACGGCGTGTCTCGTGTTCTTCCAGACCGCGCTGCTGCTCGGCTACTACGTCGCGCATCTGTTGGTCACACGCACGACTCTGCGCACGCAAGTAACGGCCTTCGTCGGACTGCTCGCCCTGTCCGTCGTGCAACTGGTGCGCGTGGTCGACCCCGCCTTGCGGGCCAACGCCGAACGGCCACTCGTCAGCGTCCTGTGGGTGCTCGCCGGACTCATCGGTCTGCCGTTCGTCACGCTCTCGGCGACGAGTCCGCTGCTGCAAGCATGGTTCGCGCGCACGGCGCCGGGAGGACGGGCCGACGCATACAGGCTGTTCGCGATCTCGAACCTCGGGTCGATCGTCGCGCTGCTGGCATACCCGTGGCTGATCGAGCCACGTCTGACCCTGCGCGCTCAGACGATGCTCATCGGCATCGTGCTCACGATACTGGCGATCCTCGTCGGGGTCATTGGTGCTTCCGTTCGAAACGCCGGGAACAATGAGGACGCGACGGCAACGGGCGAGTCGGCCGGCGTTCCGTTGACCACCCGCGTGCTGTGGGTCGCGCTGGCCGCGGGCGCGTCGCTGCTCCTCGCGGCGACGACGACGCACATCAGCCAGAACGTCGTCGCCCTGCCGCTCGTCTGGATCATTCCGCTCGTGGCGTATCTGCTGAGCTTCGTCGTCGCTTTCTCGACGCGAACATGGCCACCTCGCTGGCTGGTCGTTGGTTTTGCCATCGTCAGCCTGATCGCGAGCGCCGAGCTGCTCGATCGAGGGGTTCTCGAGTTTCCGATCGTTCTCGTCGCAGCAGTGTTCTGTGTCGCCCTGTTCTTCATGTGCGCGTTCCTGCACAGCGAGCTCTATCACCGTCGGCCCGCGCCACGTCATCTCACGTCGTTCTACTTCCACGTGGCGGCGGGCGGCGCACTCGGCGCCGTGCTGGTCGGTATCGTCGCGCCGCTGGTGTCTCCAGGAAACTACGACTTGGCGATCGGCCTCTTGCTCACCGTGGTGCTCGGCCTCGTCGTCGCCTGGCGCGGCAGTCGCGTGATGCGCGGCGTCTGGGTTGCGCTGCTCGCGGCGGGAGTCGTGCTCGTCGCGGTTCACGTGCGCAGCGATCGCGGCGCACTCGTGCGCGTCCGCAATTTCTACGGCACGGTGCGCGTCACGCAGGCGCACGAGCCGCCGAAGGCGGCCGTCCGCACCCTCCAGCACGGCGTCATCGTGCACGGACGCCAGGTCTTGCAACCCGATCGGCGTCGTGAGCCAACCACGTACTACGCGCGGACGTCGGGCGTGGGACTGGCACTCGCCCTGTGCTGCGGCAACAGGCCGCGACGCATCGGCGTGATCGGGCTCGGCACCGGAACCGTCGCCGCCTACGGCAATGCCGGCGACACGATCAGGTTCTACGAGATCAACCGGGCGGTCGAGGACATCGCGATGTCGCACTTCACGTATCTCCGCGACTCACCCGCGCTCACGCAGATCGTCCGCGGCGACGCGCGCGTCTCACTCGCCGGCGAACCGCCGCAACGGTATGACGTCCTGATCGTCGATGCGTTTTCGGGAGACGCCATCCCCGCGCATCTCCTCACGGTGCAAGCGCTCGAGGTCTATCGCCGCCACCTCGCTCCCGGCGGGATCGTCGCGTTTCACGTGTCGAACAATTTCCTGGCGCTTGCACCCGTGGTGGAGCAGCTTGCCCACAACGCCGGCATGCAGACGGCTCGTGTCTTCGATCGCAAGGATCCCACGCGCCTGGTGCTCGACTCGGAATGGGTTCTGGTCACGACCAGCGCCGAGTTTCTCGCCGACCCGGCGGTCGCGCGCGCTCGTCTGCCGATCGACGTGCCGGCGGGGCTTCGCCTCTGGACCGACGACTACAGCAGCCTGTTCCCGATCATCAAGGTCTCGCAGAGAGGGTTCTGAGAAGATCGGGTTGACCAATGTCGACGCAGCACGTCGTATTGGACAGCACCGGTCGTAGTCCATCTTTCGGGTCGGCGATCGACTCGGCCCTGACCTCGTCCTCTCGTCGCCTATGAGCTCCACCGCCGATCCCCGCTCCGTGAACCTCCCCCCGCTGGCCACGGCCGGCGGCGTTCCAGTCAACGATCTTCATTCGCGACTCAACCCAACCGTCGTCGATCGGATCGTCGAGGTGCGCTCCGCCGCCGACGCCCGGGCGGCGCTCCTCGCCGCGGCGGCCGAAGGCAAGGTCGTCTGCGTGAGCGGCGGCCGGCACGCGATGGGCGGACAGCAGTTCGCCCAGGGCGGCGTGTTGCTCGACACGCGCAGCTACGGCGCGGTCCGCGCGTTCGACCGGGAGCGCGGCCTGATCGAAGTCGAATCCGGGATGCAGTGGCCCGAGCTCATCACATGGCTCGTGGAGAACCAGCCGGGCGATGAGCGCCGGTGGGGGATCCGACAGAAGCAGACCGGCGCGGATCGACTGAGCATCGGTGGGGCGGTCTCCGCGAACGTGCACGGACGCGGGCTCACGCTCCCTCCGTTCGTCGGTGATGTGGAATCCCTCACGCTCCTCGGGCCCGACGGCGAGCGCCGCACGTGCAGCCGCACGGAGAACACGGAGCTCTTCAGCCTCGTCTGCGGTGGGTACGGCCTGTTCGGGTTCATCGACACCGTGACGCTCAGGCTCTCGCCGCGACAGAAGGTGCGTCGCGCGGTCGAGATCGAGACGGCCGACAGACTCCTCGCGCGTTTCGAGGAGCGGATCGCCGACGGCTACGAGTTCGGGGACTTCCAGTTCGCGCTCGACCCGAAGTCGCCCGACTTCCTGCGCCGCGGGATCTTCTCGTGCTACAAGCCGACATCGATCGACGCACCGATTCCCGCGCGGCAGCGCGCCCTCTCCGCGTCCGACTGGAAGAAGCTGCTCTGGCTCGCGCACTTCGACAAACAGGGCGCGTGGGACGCGTACGCCGCCCACTACCTCGGCACCGACGGGCAGGTCTACTGGTCCGACACCCATCAGCTCAGCACCTACATCGACGACTACCATACCTGGGTCGACGCGGAGTCGAAGGCGGCACACCCGGCGACGGAGATCATCACCGAGCTGTACGTGCCGCGCCCGGAGCTCGACGCGTTCCTGTCCGAAGTCGCCGAGGACTTCCGCGACAATGGCGTCGACTGCATCTACGGCACGATCCGGCTGATCGAGCGTGACGACGAGAGCTTCCTCGCGTGGGCGAAGGAGCCGTACGCGTGCACGATCTTCAATCTGCACACGTCGCACACGCCCGAAGGCCGGGAGCACTCCGCCGCCGCGTTCCGCCGCGCCATCGACATCGCCGCGCGGCGAGGCGGCAGCTGGTTCCTGACGTATCACACGTTCGGAACACGCGAGCAGATCCTGCGCTGCTACCCGCAGTTCCCCGAGTTTCTGCGCCTCAAGCGTCGGTACGACCCCGACGAACGATTCCAGAGCGAATGGTACCGCCACCACGTCGCGCTGCTCTCAGCGCCGGGGTGATCGATGGCTGAGGACGTTGTCGAGCTTCCGCGATGGGGCGTCATCACCGAGCCCATGACAGTGGCGACGAACGCGGTGCTGGCGGTGCTCGCGTTCGTGTTCGCGGCGCGTCTCGCGTTCCAATCGACGGCGGAGGGATCGGCCGCGCGAGGGTGCCTTGCCGTGGGCTTGTTCACCACCGGTCTGGCGGCGGTCATCGGCGCTCTCGCTCACGGGACGGATCCCGCGAGCGACGAAGCGCTTCGCGCGCGCTTCTGGCGCGGCGCGCTCTACACGACGGGGCTGATCGGTGCCGCCACTGTCGCATCGGTCGCATTCTTCGCCGCGCGGGGCGGCGCACGGGCGGCGATCCTCGCGTTCGCCGGGATCAAGCTCGTCGTGTTCATCGTGCGAGTCGCGCGCCAGCCCGAGTTCCGGGTCGCCGCCGCCGATTACGGCGTGGCGCTGGTCATCCTCTTCGTTGGCGCAGCGTACGAGATGATTCGGGGCCGGGCCCCGGGGATGGCGTGGTTCATCGGTGGCGTGCTCGTGTCGCTCGTCGCCGGGATCGTGCAGGCGCGAAGGCTCGCGCTGCATCGACACTTCAACCACAACGATCTCTATCACGTCATCCAGATGGCCGCGTTGTACGCCTTCTACCGTGGCGGAACCCTGCTTGTCGACCGCTGATCGCTCTCCGGTCGTCGTGGTGGGCGCAGGGCCGGCCGGCCTCGCGACATCGGCCGAGCTGCGCCGTCGAAACATCGAGCACATGGTGCTGGAGCGTGGCGACACGGTTGGGCACTCGTGGGCCAACCTCTACGACAGCCTGACGCTGCACACGGGGAAGCACCTGTCCGCCCTGCCACGCATGCCGTTCGACCGGCGCGTTCCGCTGTTCCCGTCGCGGCGCGACTTCGTGGATTACCTGCATCGCTACGTCGAAGTGCTGGAGCTGCCGATCGAGACGGGCTGCACCGT
>DATFOL010000283.1:0-15672 GCA_035265545.1 Gemmatimonadaceae bacterium
GATCTCCCGCACCTTCGCGTCGGCTTCGTCCTGCATGCTCGCCTCGACCTCGGCCAGCAGCACGGTCTCGGCGTCCTCCGGCGTGGGGACCGACGCCCCTCCGCGGCGCGCGACGTCGAGGAAGCTCCGGTCGAGCGCCTCGCAGGCGACGGCACCGAGTCGGCGTGCGCCATCTGCGCCGCCGACCGCCGCCTCGAGCGATGCGAACGCGCCGAGCAGGCTCGCCGTGTGCGGCAGCTGCGGCGCGAGCCGGAGCTCGAGCCCGACGACGAGCGCGAGCGTTCCCTCGCTGCCGACGAGCAGATCGACGAGCTCCCCCGACTGCGCATAGTCGGCGAGCCCATAGCCCGACGACTCCTTCCGCACGCCGGGATGCCGCGATGGCGACGCGCGCTCCGCGGCGATCACGGGCGCGAGCTCACGCAGCGCCCGCTGTACGATGCCGAGGTTCGGGGCCGCCGAGCCTCGCCGCAGCTCGGCGCGCGAGCCGTCGGCGAACACGCAGTCGAGCGCCTCGACCCACGGTCGCGTGGCGCCGTAGCGCAGCGTGTGCGCGCCCGCCGCGTTGGTCGACGCCATGCCCCCCACGGTGCAGAACGCGCCGCTCGAGGGATCGACGGGGAACTGCAGCCCGGCCGCACGGGCCGCCGTGTCGATCGCGTCGCGGACCGCGCCGGGGCCACATCGGATCGTGCGCCGAGCTACGTCCGGCGCTTGTACGTCGTCGAGCCGGCTCAGATCCACCACGACGCCATCGCCGATGGCTCCGCCGGACATGCTGCTGCCCGAGCCGCGTGGAATCAGCGGTGTTGCCGTCTCCGCCGCCCAGCGCACGAGCACCGCCACATCCTCGGCATCGGCCGGAATCGCGACGGCGCGCGGCATGATCCGCGCGATCCCTGCCGCCTCGCTGTACACCGCGCGCGCGGAAGGGTCGTCGCGGAACGTTCCACGGAATCCGACGGACGCTGGAGTGAGTGGCATGCTCCCGACTCTCGGGTATCTTTTCGAGGTGTCGAGAAGTCTAACGGCCGTGACTGGATCGCCAATGGAGCCGCGAACCGCGGACAGAGACCCCCGCGTAGCGGAGGCCGATCAGTTCGCGCGCGAGATCCTGCCGCCCGTCTCGCGCACGTTCGCGCTCAGCATCCGCGTTCTTCCCGGCACGCTCGGCCGCGCAGTGCGCACCGCGTACCTCCTCTGCCGCATCGCCGACACGATCGAGGACGAGCCGCGGATGCCCGCCGCCGACAAGGCGGTGCTCTTCGACGAGCTGCTGCGCTGCTTCGACGATCGCGAGGCGGCCGAGGCGTTCCCCGCCTGCCTAGGCGCGCTCACCGGTGACGAGACCCACGTGCGCCTCGCCCGGAACGCCCACCTCGTGTTCGTGAGCTATCGCGACCTGCCCGACACCACCCGCGCCCACGTGCGGCGTTGGGTGAGCGAGATGATCGTCGGTATGAAGAAGTTCGTGCTCCTCTACCCGAACGGTATCCGCATCCAGAGCCTCGACGAGTACAAGGAGTACTGCTACTACGTCGCCGGAACCGTCGGCTACCTGGTCACCGATCTCTGGCACGAGCACGTGCCGAGCATCGGCGTCCACCTCCACGGCGTGCTCCGCGAGAAGTCTCGCGCCTTCGCCGAGGCGCTCCAGACGGTGAACATCCTCAAGGACGTCGCACGCGACGCCGAGAAGGAGAACTCGATCTACATCCCCGAGGAACTGCTGCGCCTCCACGGCAGCAGCCATGCGACGATCCTCGCCCCCGAGCGGGTACGCCAGACGCGCGAAGCGATGGCCGCGATGGTGCAGCTCGCCTGGAGGGACCTCGACGGCGCGCGGAGCTATCTGCTGCTGATCCCGCGGCGCGCCGTGTCGATCCGCCTATCCTGCGTGCTCGCGCTGCTCTTCGCGTGCGCGACCCTCCGCGATCTGACGCTCGCGCCGCAGGCGGTCGTGCGCCGCGAAGTGGTGAAGATCTCCCGCGCCGAGGTGAAGTCGCTCACCCTGATCGGCTTCCTGGTGATCCTCAGCAATCGCGGGCTGGAGTGGTTGGCGGATCGAGCGGGGCGAAGGCCTTTTCTGGTGGCCGGGGTCCGGTGAACCAGTGAGTTGGTGAGTTGGATAGCTAGTTGGTTGGTCGGTTGATTGGTGTGTTGAACGGCCCTGGCCATGAACCGGCGTGGACGCCTCACTGGGGGATCTCCAGGCTGGTTGTGGCCAGGGCCGGTTCGTGAGTTGGTTCGTTCCCAACCAACTAACCAACTCACCAACTCACCAACTCACCGCGGATCGCCTCACCGCCGTACAGCCGCCGCCAGCATGCTGATCAGCGTCGGCGGTCGGCCCGCGTCGCCGCGCTCGAGGCGGTCGAGCACCTGCTCCAGGGCGAGCTGCGCCCGCGCCACCGTACGCCCGTGCGCCGAGCGAGTGGCGCCCCACACCGTGGGCACGAGCACTGCGGCGGGCGCCACCACGGCCAGCAGCGGGAAGCTCAGCGCCGCGAGCACTCCACCCGCGAGGACCGATGTGGCTCCGAGTCCCGCGCTCACCTGCGCCATCGAAGCACGATGGCCACCCAGCTGGGCATCCAGTCGCACCACCACCCGACTCGCATCGAGCGCGATCGCCGTGGCGCCCACGTCGGTCGCCCGCGCGAGCGCGGCCCCCTTGCCACTCACTACGCGCTTCACGGTGCCGGCCAGCCCCTGATCGGCCTCCCAGACGATCCGATCGCCGAAGTGCCGCTTCACCTTCAGGCACTCCTGTCGCTGCATCCAGTCGTCGAGCGCTTCAAGAACCTGCGTCGGCGTCCCGGCGACGGTGCGCTGTGCGCTCACGGTCGCGCTGCCGTAGAGCGTGGCGAGAAACCCCTTCTCCTCCGGCACGGCCACCCGCGTCCGTTCCTCGGCAAGTGCCTGCCGCAGGTGCACGGGGTCGAGTCCCACTTCCTTCGCCAGGTCGAGAAGCTGTGCCTCGGACAACCGGTCCTGGGTGTCACCCCCAGCTCCGGATTGGAGCTCGAGCGCACGCGCGAGCACACGATCGACCGCAGCGCGATCGATCGCCACAGGCAGGTTCGATGGTTTCGGGCCCTCGGAGGACATGGTGGAAAGATAACGTCTCTCCCCCAAGGTCAGATGCCGCCGAGGATCACCTCGATCTGGCGTGCGATCGCGTCGTTGATCGGGTCTGGCACGGCGAACGTGGACGCGAACGCCGCACGGGGCTCAGTGGGCGCCGTGCGGCCAGCTGACTGCAGATAGAACCGCATGTAGCCGGGCACCGCAGTCGGCAGTATCCGCTCGAGAAGGACCGCGCCCGCGCGCACCGCCGCCGACTGCTCGTAGCGCGACGTGGTACCCGCACGCCGCTCGGCAGGAGTCGTGTTGTCCTCGATCGCGGTGCTCGCCACCGCGCCGGCGATCTCGTGGGCGAAGGTGTAGAGCACGCTCTCGCTGTTCTGAATCGCGTCGGGCATCCCGACGGCAACGGCGTTCTGCACCTTGCCGAGGTGCACCGTTCGTCCCTCACCGTCGAGCGGCGCCGAGAGGTACACCTCGCCGTTCTGCTGCTGAGTGTTGTTCAGGAAGCGCTGGAACGCGGGGCGCCACGTCCGCTGCCAGACGGAATCGACGTGCGCGACGACCCCCGAACGAGCGTTCGACTGGGTCGTCCAGTGCTCGTGATAGAACTTGCGGTTCTCGTCATCCACGGCCTCGACGAACACGCGCAGCCACTCGCGATCGGCGGCCGACTGGAACGAAGCACCGAGGACGGCGAAGTACTGCTGCAGCGTCGCGTCGCTCACCGCGCGCGGGTTGCCGTTCGCGCGGACGAACACATCCACCACCTGCCGCATCTGATCCCACGACCCGAAGTAGAAGGGCAGGAACTGCGGGCCCGTGGCGAGCGACGGGTTTACCGCGAAACGCTCGAGCAGTCGTGCGCGGCTCGCGTCGAGCTGCGTCATCACGCCACGCTGACGGCGCAGCGCCGCCATCTGATCGCGATAGCCGCGGCGGAAGTATGGGACGAGGTTGGAGTCGGGAGCGAGCAGCGCATACGCGTGCAGCCACACATCGACGTGCTCGCGTGTGCGCACGGGCCAAGTGGCCTGCACGAGCGGCGTCGTCCCACCCTGCGTCGGAGGCGTTCCCGCCGCGGGGCTCGGGCCCGGCGCGGGAGTCGGCGTCGCCGTGGCGCAGCCGGTGAGCAGAACGAGCGCGCCAGCGACGACACCGGCGCGACGAAGAGTGCGAATGGTGGTCACGATGGTGCCTCGGTGCGGGAGATCGATCGCGTTCCTAGCTAAGCAAAGCACGCGCCGAGGCCGCTGATGATCAGCCTCGGCGCGGTGTGATCTCCGGGGGTGTTGCGTCAGGCGGCCGTCGCGCGCCCGCAGGTCACACAGAACTTCCAGTCGTGCTCCAGCTCGCTCCCACAGGCAGGACAGTGCTGGATGGTGAGGTCCTGCCCGCAGTGCGGGCAGAAGTTGATCTCTCGACCGGCGGGCAACTCACCTTTGCAGTGCGGGCAAGTCTCGCCGGTCGGTGAAACGGTGAAGGATCGCGAAGCGCGGCGCGTTCCCGTGGCTGGCGCCGAAGCCGACGTCCCACCTCGAGAAGCGGAGGGCGCGCCGCCACGCTCCGGCGCAGGCGAAGGTGCTGCGGGCGCACTCGCCCTGGGGGCCGGCGCCGGCGCAGTGCCTGATGTCGCCCCAGTTCCCGCGCCGGCGCGGCGTGGTCCCGTGCTCACCACGTCCGCTACTGGTATTCCCGTCGGCGCGGTTGGAGCGGCGGCGGCCGACGACGCGGCGACCGCATCCGGGTCCAACTGCTTCAGCGCTTCCGGCGCCAGCGCCACGCGCGAGCTGGCGAACTCCCTGATCAGCTGCGGATCCGGGTTGGGGGACTTGAGCGACTCGCCCAGTACCTCGCGCATCCGATTCTCCACGACGAGATAGCCGCGGCCGCCCGAGAGCAGCTCCAGCATCGCCATCTCGTAGTCCTGGTTCGTCTCGAGCCCGAGATCACGCCGGTGCAACCGGTAAGGCAGGATCGTCGCGTACAGATCCGCTACCTGGAACGGCTGCGTGAGCAGCTGCGGTGCAGTGGCGCGAATCGTCCGCACCAGGTGCCGGTACATCCGATCCACGTCGTCCATCGTCGCTCCTAATGTGATGAGGTACTGGTCCGCGGAAGCGGGCGCGTCGGCGCGAACGGCCGCCCGCTAGGGAATGGGGCCGGCTCGACGGTAACGCGCTTACGCACCCGCTGTGCCTCCAGCCATTCGTCGAACCCGGAGGTACGCGCGCCCTGCGAGGAGATCTGCTCCTTCGCCGCGCGCACGGCGAGATCGTTCGCATACTCGTTCTGGGGGTGCCCCGCGTGACCGCGCACCCACTGCCACTGCACGCGATGTGGCGCCGCCGCCGCCACGAGCTCCTGCCAGAGCGCGAGGTTCTCGATTGCGCCCTCGCGCCGTCGCCATCCGCGGCTCGCCCATCCGTACACCCACTCCGTCATCCCCTTCACGAGATACTGCGAGTCGCTCGTGAACAGCACGCGGAACCGACCACCCTTGCGTCCGATCACGCGAAACGCCTCGATCGCGCTGCGCAGCGCCATGCGGTTGTTCGTCGTTCCGGGCTCGGCGATCCAGTAGTCCCACCTCGTGAGTCGCTCGGTGGCCGGGTTCACGTGCTCGATGACCCCGGCTGCGCCGCCTGGATTGTCGCCCTCGCGTCCGTTGCCGAGACATGACTCATCCGCGTAGATGGCGACGAGCGGGAGCTCGTGGGGTGTCTCGACGGCCTCGCTCATCCGACGACCTCGATCCCCTCGAGCTCGTCGATGTACAGCGTGAGGCGGTCGCCGGTGGTGGGATGGTGCGCCTCGAGCGCCTCACGTCCACCGGTGAGGCGCAGCCGATCGACTACCACGACGTACTCGGTGCCGCGTCGCCAGACCGAAAGCCGCCGCCCGTCGGCGATGGCGCGCTCGAGCGCGTCGTACTGCGCTGCAGTCAATTGCGTGATGCGTGGGCGAGGAGGCATGCGACGACGGACGGGCGCGGAGCGCTCAGGCGCACCAGCGCCGAGCAAGGGCCGTGAGGACCGACGCGGCGCGGTCGATCTCGGGCAGCGGAATGTACTCCTCGGCCGCGTGCGCGAGGGAGATGTCACCAGGCCCGAAACAGATCGCGGGGATCCCGGCGGCGTTCAACAAGGCGGCATCGGTCCACGCGGACATCCCTGACACGCGCACCGGCTCGCCGCGCTCCTGCAGTGACTCCTGCAGCAAGCGCACGACCGGCGCGTCGGTCGCGACGTCGCTCGGACCCTGGGTCATCAGCAGCTTCAGCTCGGCGTTGAACGTCGGCCTTGCCGCTTGCACCGCCTCGCACGCGCGACGCACCTCATCCACTACGTCCGAGCCGCTCTCTCCGGGCAGCGTACGCCGCTCGAGCCGCAACACGCAGCGATCGGGATACGTCGACATCCCGATTCCTCCCGCGATCGTGGACGCGTGCATCGAGGCCCGCCCGAGCAGCGGATGGTTGCGCCGCGGCAGATCCTCCGCATCGACGCGATCGAGCTCGGCGAGCAACAATCCCGCGTGGCGGATCGCGTCCACTCCGATCTCCCATCGACTCCCGTGCGCGGCACGCCCGCCGACGACGACCTCGATCCACACGAAGCCCCGATGGGCGGGCATCACGTCGAGACAGGTAGGCTCGCCGACGATCGCTGCATCGGCGCGCACGCCGCGCTCGAGCATCGCGCGAGTGCCCACGCTCTCGTACTCCTCGTCGGCGGTGACAGCAATGATGATCTCGCCTCCGAGACGCTCGCGTGCGGCTCGCCACGCGGCTGCGCACATTGCCCCGATCCCGCCCTTCATGTCGGCCGCGCCGCGCCCGTACAGCCGTCCATCGCGCTCCTCGCCGTCGAATGGCGGGTGCGTCATTCCCTCGACGCCCACTACGTCGGCGTGCCCGCTCAGCATGAGCGTGCGACCGTTACGTGCATCGCCGATGCGCGCGAGCAGATTCGGCCGACCCGGCGCCGCGTCGTGCGTCTCGGTGCGGAAGCCCCAGCCGTCGAGCACCTCGCGCAGCAGCGCCACGCACGCGGCCTCACCGGCTCCGCCGGGGCTGAGTGCGGGATTACGCGAATCGACGCGCACGAGCGCTCGGGCGAGTGCGCGAGCATCGCCAGGTGCGATCGCCTTCGCGATCACGACGTGGCGTCGTCGTGTCGCTCGTCCAGCACGGCTACGACCTGGAATCCGTCCCAGTCGATCGCATACGCGAGGCGCTCGCCGAGCGGCGCGAGTGCGTGCGCGAGCTCGTCTTCGCGTCCGTCTGCCGCGATGGCCAGCACACACCCGCCCCCCGAGGCGCCCAGCGCCTTGATGCCGAGCGCACCCGCCCGCTCGGCGGTGTCGACGATCGCGTCGATGCGCGGCGTGGTGATCGACGGATGCAGTGCGCGCTGGTGCACCCAATGCTCGCCGACCAGCCGGCCGAGCGTGTCGACGTCACCGGCGCGCATCGCGGCAGCCATCTCACCGGCGAGTGCCTTCATTCGCGCGAGCGCCGCGACCGTGTGCGGTTCGCCGTCCAGGTACGCGTCGCGTACCGCCGCGACGGTGCTCCCCGACAGGCGCGACTCGCCGGTGTAGAGAAGTATTCCGCGACGCACGAGATCGGCGGCGCTCGTCCCGGGCAGCGTGAGCGACTCGACGCTGGCGCATTCACCGAAGCCGAGCAGCAGCGCGCCGCCGAACGCCGCGGCATAGTGATCCTGATATCCGCCGACCACACCCAGATCTTCCACCTCGGTGGCGCGACTCAGCGCGGCGAGCTCGTTGGGCGGGAGTGGGGCATCGCGAAGCATGGCGAGCGCGCCAGCGAGCGCGACACCGCACGCGGACGACCCGCCGAGTCCGGCCCCGGCGGGGAAATCCGCCGTCACGCGCGCGACCGCGCCCGGGATGCTCGCGCGACGCAAGGCCGCGGTGGTGAGAGAGTCGTCCGACGGCGGACCACCGGCGATGCGGTGTGCGGTGTGGACGTCGAGCGCGGCGGTTGCGGTGGCGTAGCGGGCGATCGCGAGGCTGCATACCGCGCCGCCTTCGCGGTCACAGTACGGCGGCACGTCCGTCCAGCCCCCGCCGAAGTCGAGCCGCGACGGCGCGCGCGCGACGATGGCGCGAGTCACGTTGGTTCCGCTACGAGGAGTGGTCGTGGACGATGCGCCATCGTCCCTGGACGCGGCGTACGAGCAGCGACGTTGGTCCACGCGACGTGACCGAGTCGCGTCCACCGACCCGACGCGTCAGCGTGTACTGGCCGATGAGGTTGACCACGTCGGGCGCTACGGGATCCACGTCGAGGATCAGGAAAGACAGCGAATCGCGCACGGCGCCGGACGCGAACAGAGGCGCGTAGCCGGCGCGGATCGCCTTCGGGCCGCGCACGATCCCACGGGATCCGATGAACGTCGTGGAATCGCTCGGCAGGTAGTCGTCGACGAATGCGTCGAGGTCACCGCGATTCCAGTTGACCGCGGCGCGCGCGAGCATCGACTGGAGCTCGGCGCGGACCGCGGCCCGCTCAGCGGGCGAAGCATGATGATTACCCACCGAGCGCGCACACGCGGCAGCCAGCACCAGACCGCTCAAGACGATCCGTGCGCCGCGCGCAACCACGATGCTACTTCTTCTTCTTGGCGGGCGGCTTCGCGCTCTTGGCGGCGGACTTGGGCGCCGGCTTGGCACCTGCCTTCGCGGACGTGCCCTTCGCCGATGGCTTGGACGCGGACCCCTTGCTCGGCGCCTTGGACGCGGCCTTGGCCGGCGTCTTGGCAGCGGACTTCGCTGGTGCCTTGGCGGCGGCCTTGGCGGGTGGCGCCTTGGCTGCCGGCTTGGCGGGAGCCGCCTTCGCGGCGGGCGCGGGAGCGGACGGGGGAGCCGGGGCCGGAGGCGGCGCGGCCGGCTTCACCGCCGGCCGCGGACCGCCAGTGCGGAGCGAGAACGCGCCTGGACGCTGGGGCGGAGCGGCTGCGGCCGCTGCGGCCGCTGCCGCGTCGCGAGCGGCCTTCTCGACCGCCGCGCGCTCGGCGGCGATCTTGGAAGCCGTCGGACGCGCCTTCTCGCTCGCGGGCTTCTTCGAATGCGCGTCCTCGGCTTCGCGGATGAGCTTGTCGGCCTCTTCCTGCGTCATCTGGCCGCGGCGCACCATGTACTGCACCAGGTCGCGTGCACTCTCGATGGCGAATCCAGCGAGGCCGGCGGCGGCGCTGATCACGTCCTTCATCGCCGAGGAGACCTTGCTGCCGGCCTCCTGGCTGATCAGCTGGGCCCGCTCGGCCATCTCGGCCACCGTATCGCGCATGTCCGCGCCCCGGTGACCCGGTCCGCGTCGCGGCGCGGCCGGTGGTGCGGGGCTCGCCTCGTCGGTCGTCTGATCGTTGTCCACCATGTGCCCGGTCCATTCCCGTGCGCCGGGGGAGGGGGCTCCCCGTTTATTGAAGGCCGGGGTCTGGGGCGCGACTTCGCGCCGCGCAGCCCGGTTTGATGGCGGCAAGTATATGATTTTTCAACAGCTACGCAAGTTCGGTGACGCTGCGCGCGACTGCCCGGAACGACTCAGCACCGACGTATCCCGCTGTGACCAGTCGATTCTCGGGTTCGCAGCGCAACATTATCAGGCCATGATGAGAACACTATATGCTCCGTAAGCTCAGAGTTCTCGATCTGTCGCGTGTTCTCGCCGGCCCGCTCTGTACAATGATACTGGCGGACATGGGCGCCGACGTCCTGAAGGTCGAGCGTGTGGGCACTGGCGACGAAACACGAGGCTGGGGCCCTCCGTTCGACGAGCGCGGCGAAAGTGCCTACTTCCTGAGCGTCAACCGGAACAAGCTCTCCGTGACGGCGGATCTCGATGATCCGGCCGATCTCGCGCTCGTCCGCGCTCTTGCTCGCGAGGCCGACGTCGTGGTGGAAAACTTCCTACCTGGCGTTCTCGAGCGGCGCGGGTGGGGCGCCGAGCTCGCACGGGCCGACCATCCGGCGCTCGTCTGGTGCACGATCACCGGCTTCGGCGCCGGGTCGACGCGCCCGGGATACGATTTCGTCATCCAGGCGGAGAGCGGATGGATGTCGATCACGGGGGAGCCCGACGGTGCTCCGATGAAGCACGGAATCGCGCTGGCCGACGTGATCGCTGGCAAGGACGCGGCGATCGCTCTCCTCGCCGCGCTGGTCGCTCGTGGTGGGAGCGGGAATGGTCGGCACGTGCACATCTCCCTCGCGGCGAGCGCCGAGGCGGCGCTCGTGAACGTCGCCCAGAACACGCTGGTCGGCGGCGGTCGGCCGCCGGTACGCTGGGGCAATGCGCACGCTAACCTCGTGCCCTATCAGCTCTTCCGCGCAATCGACCGACCGATGATCATCGCGGTCGGCAACGACGTGCAGTGGCGTGCATGCGCGTCGGCGCTCGAGTTGGGGGAGCTGGAGCACGACGCCGGGCTCGCGACCAACACCGGCCGCCTCGCCAACCGGACGCGCGTCGTCTCGAGCATTGCGGCGCGTGTCGTGACGGAGAGCGCCGGACATTGGATGGCACGGCTCGAGGCCGTCGGCGTGCCGTGCGGGATCGTGCGAACCGTTCCCGAGGTGCTCGCCGAGCTCCCGGCCTCGACACTCACTGGACTCCCGCCAAGCGTCCCAGGGTCCGTGCGCCTTCCGCCACCTCGGCTTGGCGAGCACTCCGAACTGGTCCGCGCCGCGAGGTGGAACGCCTTCACGTCGATGCCGCGTTCCGCGGACTAGGAAGAGTCGTGTCCCTGTTACGCCGACCCCCACTCGTCGTCCATTCCACGTGGCGACCCGAGCTGCAGTAAACGATGGGACAGGTACCCTGTCCGGCAAGCGGAATCCGCGTTACTCTATCGTCGTGAGAACGACGGAACCCGAACAGGTCGTTGATCAGGACGATTCGGATCAACGCGTCATCCAGCGTGTTCTCGCGGGCGACCGCGATGAGTTCACGGTGCTGATCACCCGGTACAGTGATCCGCTCTACCGTCACGCGCTCTGCATGACCGGAAGCCCGGATGTCGCTGAAGACATCCTCCAGCTCTCGTTCATCAAGGCCTATCAGCATCTCGCCGAGGTGCGCGGGCGCTTCGATGCCTGGGTGTTCCGGATCGTGGCCAATGGCTGCAAGGATTGGCTCAAGAACATCCGCCGCTCGCATCTCAGCTACGACGAGGACGATCAGCCCTCGGGGTATGCGACGCCGGAGGAAGAGCTCGACCGGACCGAGCTGAGAAGCGATCTGGACGTTGCGCTCTCTTCATTGCCCGCCTCCCTGCGTGAAGCGTTCGTCATGAAGCACGTGGAAGGACGCTCATACGAGGAGATGGCGGATCTACTGGGAACAACGGTCGGCGCGCTGAAGATGCGAGTGCATCGCGCACGTGAAGCGCTGCAGGCCTTACTCGAGGAAAAGTACGCCTAACATGTTCGACGACCTTCAATCCGACGGCCTGAACGACGGCCGGAAGCGCGAGCGGCCAGCCGACAACGCGGACCGACCGCTCGCCGACCGCGAGGTGCCGCTCGGTCCGCCGACGACCGCCATCGCGGATGCGGTGCATGCGTGGCTCGACGGCGAGGCGCCGGAGAGCAGCGTACGGCGTGCCGAGTGGTCGCGCGACGTCGACTTCTGGAAGCGGATGAACGAGGACTTGGAGCGCCGGCGCCGCATGCGGACGCCCGCCCACGTCCAGGGTCGCATCATGGAGGCGATCCCGCAGCACGCTCCGCAGATGGTCACGCCCTGGTGGCGGCGCGAGTTCGTCGTGACCCCGTCGAGTGCGCTGGTCGCGGCAGCGACGCTGCTGGCCGTCGCCGTCGCGGCGACCGCCGCCGTGCTCCGATTCGTGCGCTGACGCCCGGCTTCCCGACGCACGAGCGGCCGGCCATCTCGATGGCCGGCCGCTTCGCATTCGGAACCGGTGCGCGGCGGCGGCCGTTCAGCCGGCATGCCGGACCACCTGCTGCGAACTACCGTCCGCTTGCCGCGCCCCCGGGCCGACGTGTTCGAGTTCTTCGCCAACGCGGAGAACCTCGCGGTCGTCACGCCGCCTGAGCTGGCGTTCCGAATCCGCACACCGCTGCCGATCGAGATGCGCGAGGGCACGCTGATCGACTACACGATCGGGCTCTACGGCGTCCCGATGCGCTGGCGCACCCGCATCACGCGGTGGGTGCCCGGCGTGGAGTTCCACGACGAGCAGGTGCGCGGCCCCTACGCGCTCTGGTTGCACCAGCATCGCTTCAGCGACGACTCGTGGGGCACGCGCATCGACGACGAGGTGCGCTATCGCCTGCCACTCGGTCCGCTGGGCGAGGTCGCCCATCCTCTGGTGCGCCGGCAACTCCGCCGAATCTTCAGCTATCGCACCGAGGCGGTGCGGCGTGCGCTCGGCGTACCGCACCGGCCGAGTGCCGACGAGGCACCTCGTTCGCGTGATGCCCAGGCGAGCGACCCTCGAGCCAGCTTGGTGCGGTCAGCTTCCGCCGATCGCCGGGAAGCGGGCTACCTGCGCCGAGAAGCGGAGCTCCAGCGCGGTGACGGCGATTCGCGTCTCGCGAAGTAGCAGCACGGCCGCCCACACGATCCCTCCGACACCGATCACGCCGGAGAGCACGGCGAGAGCCTCGAGCAGTGTTCGCGATGGCTCGGGCAGGCGTGATTCGAACACCACGCCAAGCAGCGCGATGAGCGTCGCCGACGAGAATCCTCCGAGCGCAGTGTAGATCGCTCGCAACGCGCGCAGCAGCAGCACGCTGCGCGAGTTCGCGGCGGACATCTCGTTCAGCCACCGGCGCGAGTCGGGTGTGAGCCGCTCGGGGGACACCGAGTCGAGATCGCGCGCCAGCTCGCGGGCGAGATCGACGGCGCGGGCCAGCCGGTTGCTCGTGCTCATGACGAGCACCGAGCACGCGTTGGTGAGGATCGCCGGTGCGACGATGAGCGAGAGTGCCGCGAACGGACTGGCCCCGCCCTGCGCCGCGGCCTGGAGCATCAGCATGGGGGGTCACCCACGCGAGGGCAGGGCACGCTCAGCGTCCGTCGAGATAGCGCATCAACGCGAACAGCGCGGCGACGACGACCGTGAACGTCACGACCGACGCCAGAAACACCGCGAGGGTGAGCGGCACGGGAGGCTGTCGGCGGATGCGGACCTTGTCGCTGTCGGGAGTCTCGTCGGTCATCGGAGGCTGGGGAGCTGGCGCAGCATCGCGACCGCAATCTGATGGGTCGCGAGAACCTTCGCCACGCGCGCTGCGCTCACCCTGTCGCGGCGGGCGGGCGCGTGAGCGTGAAGAGTGTGAGCTCGGGCCGGACGCCGAGCCGAACCTGGTAGAGGAATCCGAGTCCCCGGTTGATGTACAGCGTGCGGCCGGGTCCCACGTCGAATGCGCCCGCCGTGTAGCGCTTGTTCCGTACCGGCAGGATGGGCGGAGCGAGGAAGGGCGGCTTCACCTGTCCGCCGTGCGTATGGCCGGCCAACACCCAACCGCGCACGCCCTCCCAGATGGGAAGATCCTGCACGTCGGGATTGTGCGAAAGCACCACTGAGGGCTGTCCGCTCGCCAGCAGCCGCAGTGCAGCGCGCGCGTCAGTCTCGGGCCGTGCGAACAGGCTCGGCACGGGCGCGACCAGGGCACCGGTAGGCGGCATCCCGTGTCGGGCTCCGAACTCGGGGCTCCAGTAGTCGGCGAGACCCGCGAACTGCAGCCCGGAGATCGCGCGCACGTCGTTGCGCAGCATCATCAGGCCCGCGTCGCTCGCGACCCGAGACACGTCGTCGGCCACGTGAATGCTCCGCCAGTTGCGCCCGTAGTCATGGTTCCCGAGCGACGCGACGGTGCCGAGCCGGCCCCGCGGCGCGTGCCGCAGCACGCGCGCCAGCTCGGTGATCTCGTGCGCCGAGCGGTAGGAGACGAAGTCTCCGGTGAACGCTACGAAGTCGGGCGCGAGCTCGCGGGCGACGTCGAACGAGCGGATCAGATAGTCCGAGCTCACCCTCGGCCCCACGTGGACGTCGCTGATCTGCAGCAGTGTCCTGCCTTCGAGCGCAGACGGGAGGTTTTCGAGGGGCATCGGGCGGCGCACGACGTCGAGCCAGTAGGGCTCGATCTGCCACGCATACACGCCGACGCCGGCCGCGGCCGCGATCGCACCAGCGCCGGCCGCGAGGAAACTCCGTCGATGCATCACGACACCGCCGCGTCTGGCCGCCAGACGAGCAGCCGCAGGGCGACACCGTCGCGCACGAACTCCTCGACGCGCCCCTCCTCGCGGTATCCGCTCGCCAGGAGCGCGACACCCGTGACGTCGAACGGCGCATCGTTCGGCAGCTCGCAGATCACGAGTCGCTCGCCCGAGCGCACGCACGTTTCCCGCACCGCGTCGATCAGCGCGACCTGGACTCGAGGATCGAGCGCGACGACGGCATGCACCTTCGTGGCGAGCCGCGCGCCGAGCACGGTACCGAAGAGCACGAGCCCGTTCGGCGCGTGGTCTTCTGCGGGCGCGGCGAGCAGGCACAGATACTCGGGATCTTCGAAGCGAAGCGCGCTGTCGAGCACCTCCAGGGTGCGCGCCAGGTATGGCGTACCGCGGAGCTGATCCACGATCGTCGCGCGCGCGGCCTTCGCATCCTGCGGCATCAGCGGCCGCACGACGATCGACCCCATGCGGCTAGAAGTGGATCGCGCGGCCGAGTACGGCGAGGGCGGCTTCCTTGGTGACCTCGGAGAGCGTGGGATGTGCGTGTACCGTAATGCCGATGTCCTCGGCGGAGCCGCGGTACTCGAACGCGAGCACCACCTCGGCGATCAGCTCGGACACGTTGGGGCCGATCATGTGCGCGCCGAGCAGCTCGTCGGTGGTGGCGTCGGCGATGAACTTCACGAAGCCGGCCGTATCTCCCGCCGTACGTGCGCGGCCGTTGGCCGAAAAGGGGAACTTGCCGACGCGATACTGCCGACCCGAAGCCTTCACCTCGTGCTCCGCGAGTCCCACCGCGGCGATCTCGGGCCAGGTGTACACCACTCCCGGGATCGAGTGGTAATGCATATGGACCGGCTTCCCCGCGATCACTTCGGCGGCAACGACGCCTTCGTCCTCCGCCTTGTGCGCGAGCAGCTTGCCGCCGATGCAGTCGCCGATGGCGAACACGTTCGGCAGGTTCGTGCGCAGCTGATCGTCGACGAGAACCTCGCCCCGGGTGCCGAGTGCAAGCCCGAGCGCGGCGGCGTCGATCCCGCCGAGCGACGGTCGCCGCCCGACCGAGACGAGCACGTAGTCCGCCTCGAGCGTCTCGGTGGCACCGTTCTTCTCGACGTCGACGAAGAGTGTGCTCCCCTCGCGCCGTGCGCCGGAAACCTTGGCGCCCGTGCGCAGCTCGAGACCCTGCTTACGGAACACCCGCTCGGCTTCCTTCACCACGTCCTCGTCCATCCCGGGCAGGATCGCGGGCGCCAGCTCGACCACGGTGACCCGCGCGCCGAGTCGGCGCCACACGCTGCCGAGCTCGAGGCCGATGACGCCGCCGCCGATGACGATGAGATGCTTCG
>DATFOL010000284.1:0-3995 GCA_035265545.1 Gemmatimonadaceae bacterium
GCTCGCGACGATCGAGTCGGCGGGTGAGATCGCGTCGTCGAGCGATCGCTCCGGCGTACTCGTCGCCCTCGCGGTCGCCGGCGCGGTACGTACACCGGCCGTTCGTGACGCCTATCTACGCGTGACGAGGGACATCACGTCCTCGACCGACGCACGCCACGCTCTCGAAGCGATCGCCCGCAACTGACCCTCAGCCGCGAGTAGCCGTCATGTCGTCCATGAACGCCCGCCGCACGGTCGCGAGTGCTAAAAACACAGCATGCGAGTGCATCGGCGCTTCGATGCGGATGATCGCGGTGCAACTGCTTCCAGCGGTGACGTTCGTCGGAATCAGCGTCGCGTTCCCGCGAACAGGCGCCGCACAGCAATCTCAACTTTCCGATCCCGCGTTCGATCCAAGCGTCACACGCCCGGCGTACCAGGTCGGCTCCGGGCCGCGCGTGGGGTTCGACGAGGCGCATCACAACTTCCACACAGCGGCCGGGCGATACAAAGCGTTCGCCGACCTTCTCACGCGTGACGGCTTTCGCCTCTCCCCGAATCGTGATCGGTTGTCGCATCAGGTGTTGCGCTCGTACGATGTCCTGGTCATCGCCAACGCGCTCGGCGCCTCGGATCCGGGCGACGCTGCGGCGTCGTCGGCAGCGTTCACCGAGGACGAAGCGAAATCGCTGGCCGCGTGGGTTCGCAACGGGAATGCGCTCCTGCTGATCAGCGATCATCAACCGGCCGGCGCCGCCGTGCAGATTCTCGCGACGCAGTTCGGCGTGCGCATGAGCAACGCGACGGTCGTCGACACCACGCCAGGAAATCACCTCGAAGGTCATTTCCAGACTAATCTCGAGTTCACGCGCACGAACGGGCTCCTGAAGCGGCAAACCATCACCGACGGTCGCGATTCGAGCGAGCGCGTCGTCCGGGTGGTCGCGTTCGGGGGGCAATCGTTGAAGGGTCCTCCCGATGCGGCCTGCCTCCTTGCCCTGGGGCCCGCAGCTTTCGAGGTCCGGCCTCCGTCGCGCGAGAAGGTTGCGCCGGCCGGCGATTGCATGGGCCTCGCCTTTCGATTCGGTCGCGGGCGCGTCGTCGTGACCGGCGAGGCTGGAATGCTCAGCGCGCAGCTCGTCACCGAGGATGGGCCGAATGGCGTGACGACGCATCCATGGGGCATGAACTGGCCTGGCGTCGACAACCGGCAGCTCGCCCTGAACATCGCTCGGTGGCTCTCGGGAGCGCTGCGCTGACCCACCCGACGCCTTCTCTCACGCGACAACTCACGAAGCGGTGAGCACCGCTGAATCAACGTCCACGAGCTTGCCGACCTTCCCATGAATGCTAAAAAACTAGCATCGATCTGGTGGAGTCTCGTCTCCGCCGTGTTGCTCCTCCCCGCGTTCGCGTCTGGCGCCGACGCGCAGGCGAGCGCGCCGGCACCGGCGCAGGCGGGCACGGTCACCGTGTCCGCTGTGCGCGCCACCGCGGCTGCGACGCGCGCGGCGCAAGCGCCCACGATCGACGGCCGCGACGCCGACGTCGCGTGGAGCACGGCCGAACCGATCACTTCGTTCCGCCAGTTCGATCCGGTGGAGGACGCCGAGCCCTCGCTGCGCACGGAGGCACGCATCATCCACGACGACGCACACCTGTACGTGTTCGTCCGCGCCTTCGACCCGAATCCCGACAGCATCATCGCGCTGCTCAGTCGGCGCGACGTGCGCACCGCGTCTGACCAGATCAAGGTGATGATCGACTCGTACCACGATCGCCGCACCGGCTTCGAGTTCGCCGTGAACCCGGCCGGCGTGAAGCGCGACTACTACGCGTCCGGCGACGGTGAGGAGGATGTCTCCTGGGACGCGGTGTGGGACGTGGCCACGCACGTCGACTCGCTTGGCTGGACGGCGGAGTTCCGCATTCCGCTCAGCCAGCTGCGCTACCCACCCGCCGCCTCGCACACCTTCGGCGTGATGATCATGCGCGACCTCGCGCGCCGGAACGAACGGGTGAGCTGGCCCCTACTGCGCCGCTCGCGCATCGGGCTCGCGTCGCAGTTCGGCGACGTCGGTGGCTTTACCGGGCTCTCGTCGCCGCGACGTCTGGAGGTTGCGCCGTACGCACTCGTGCGCAACACCGGCGCCGTGCGCGCGACCGGGGTGCGTCGCTCGCAGCAAGGCACGATGGGCGCCGACGTGAAGTACGGGATCACCTCCAACCTCACCCTCGACGCGACGATCAACCCCGACTTCGGCCAGGTCGAGGCGGATCCCGCCACGCTCAACCTCACCGCGTTCGAGACCTTCTTCGAGGAGCGCCGACCGTTCTTCATCGAGGGGAGGTCGATCTTCCAGTTCGGCGCGGACCCGGAGCAGCTCTTCTACTCGCGGCGCATCGGGCGCGCGCCGCAGCTCACCGAGCTCGCGCCCGAGGGCGTCGACATCCCGGGCGCGTCGCGCATTCTCGGTGCAGGGAAGCTCACCGGCCGCGTGGCCGGCGGCACGTCGCTGGGCGTGCTCGCGGCGATGACCGATCGCACCATCGCCGGCGGAACGTCGATCGAGCCGAGAACGACGTACGGCCTGGCGCGGGCGATGCGCGAGATGCGGCAGGGCGAGAGCGCGATCGGCATGATAGCGACGACTGTCCAGCGCGCGCTCGGCGCCGACGAGGTACCCTTTCTGCGCCGCGCTGCATCCACGGTGGGAGTCGACGCACGCCACCGGTTCGGCGACCGACAGTATGATCTGATCGGCTCACTCGCCGTGAGCTCGGTGCTGGGCTCGGCCAGCGCGATCACCCGCACGCAGCGCTCGTCCGTCCACCAGTTCCAGCGCCCCGACGACGAGCTGGCAGTGGACACGATGCGCACGTCGCTCGGCGGGACCTCGTTCCGCGTGATAGCGAAGAAGGTGAGCGGACAGGTGCGCGGCACCGCGTCGTATCAGCGCACATCGGCAGGATACGAGACCAACGACTTCGGCTTCCTCGAGCGCGCCGACGATCAGACAGTCAATACGAACCTCCGCTTCATCCCGACGAATCCAGTCGGTCCGTGGCGCAACGCGTCGCTCGAGCTCTACGGGCAGCACCACTTCACCACCGCAGGGCTGCTGACGGCGGCGTTGTACGAGCTGTTCGTGAGCGGCACGCTGAAGAGCGGTGCCTATGTGCGGCTGGACTCGTGGGTGGAGAACGCGGGGGCTGTGTACTGTGATCGCTGCGCGCGCGGTGGACCGGCGTTGCGCGTCTCGCCGAGCTATAACTCGCTCGTGAACCTCGGTGCGGACCCGAAGCGCCGCGTGTCACCGCAGCTCGCGGCGATCTACACCCTCGCCGACGACGGACGCACGCTGCTCTGGCGCGTGCGGCCCTACCTCGTCGTGCGTCCGTCGACGCGGCTGGGGATCGAGCTCGGCACGCGCTACCAGTACAACCGCGACAACACCCAGTGGGTCGCCAACCTCGGCGTGATCGGCGCGGACAGCACGCACTATCTGTTCGGGCGTCTGCATCAGGAGCTGTTGAGCTTCACCGGCCGGATGGATCTCACCATCCGCCCGACGATGTCACTGCAGCTGTACGCCGAGCCGTTCGTGACGGCGGGGCGGTTCACCGACATCCGTGAGCTCGCGGCGCCGCGTGCGCGATCGTACGACGCGCGCTTCCGCTCGTACACCGGCCCCGCGGTGAACGCCGATTTCAACGAGAAGAGCTTCAACTCGAGCGTCGTGGCGCGGTGGGAGTACAGGCCCGGGTCGACGTTGTTCGTCGTGTGGACCCAGGGGCGCAACCAGAGCGATCGCGATGCCGGCACCTTCTCGGCGACGCGCGACTACGGGAACCTGTTCGCGGCGCGGCCCGACAACGTGTTCCTGGTGAAGGCGGCGTACTGGCTGGGGCGGTGAATGCCCTCCATCGGTTGACGGTTTACGGCCGGCCTCGGGATGCTACCGAATGAGATCTGATGCGAGACAGGCCGCGACTCCTTAAGTCGCGGCCTG
>DATFOL010000285.1:0-6282 GCA_035265545.1 Gemmatimonadaceae bacterium
CGACCGCGAGGAGCGCAAGCGACTCCGTGCACTCGTCGAGGGGATGCTCCCCGACGACTCTGGCGGCGTCATCGTGCGCACCGTCGGCGAGGACGTCACGCCGGAGACGATCGAGCGCGAGCTCACCACGTTGATGAACACGTGGAAGCGCATCAAGAAGAAGACCCACTTCGTGCGCCCTCCCGCGCTCGTCCACCGCGAGACGTCGCTCACGCGCGGTCTCATCCGCGACATCTTCAGCGACAAGGTCGAGCGCATCACGGTCGACTCCAAGCAGGTCTACAACGAGATCATCGAATACCTGAAGGGCATCGCGCCCGAGCTGGCCGAGCGCATCATCCTGTACGAGGACACGACACCGCTGTTCGACAAGGCGGAGGTCGAGGCCGAGATCCGCGACCTGTTCAAGCGGCGGTGCGATCTGCCGTCCGGCGGCTATCTGATCATCGAGCCCACCGAAGCGCTCGTCTCGATCGACGTGAACTCCGGGCGTTTCGTCGGCAAGAAGGATCCCGAGAAGACGAGCCTGAAGACGAACATGGAAGCGGCCCGCGAGATCGCGCGTCAGCTTCGACTGCGCGACGTGGGCGGCATCATCGTGTGCGACTTCATCGACATGGACACGAAGTCGAACCGCGAGCGCGTGCTGCAGGAGCTCCGCGCCCACCTCGGTCGCGATCGGGCGCGCACCAAGGCGTTCGCCGTATCGGATCTCGGGCTCATCGAGATGACGCGACAGCGCGTCAGACAGAGCCATCTGCAGAGCATGACCGAGGCGTGCCCCACCTGCGCCGGCAGCGGGCGCGTGTTCACCGCCGAGACGATCCTTCGGCGCATGGAGCGCAGCGTCAAGCGCATGGGGATCGAGGGAAAGCGTGATCCGCTGCTCGTGAAGCTGCACCCCGACGTCGCGATGTTCGCGATGGAGAACGAATCGGATCTGATGCGGAGGCTCGAGAAGTCGATCGGATTCTCGCTCGAGCTCCGTGACGATCCGCTGCTGCGGCCGGACGAGTTCAAGCTCGTCGTGAAGAGCGCCGGCCGCGACGTCACTCACCAGTACGCCGTCGCGTGATCTGACGGCTCAGGGAACGACGAGCAGTCCCACACGCCCGCCGAGGTCATCGTCCACGGCGGGCGTGTTCGCTGCGGGGCGCCACCGGCCGCCGTCGACGCGCACGAGCACGCGATGCGTGCCCGACGGGATCGCCAGCCGTGTCTCGAACCCGTCTCCCGCCGGCGCGAGCGTCACCGCCGTCCAATCGGTGAAGTCCGCCATCAGCTGCACGCTCTGCGCACCGATCGCTCGCACGCGGATCACGTGCTGCTCGCCGCCGCCGCCGAGCGAGAGCAGGGGGCGGATGCGCCCCGACCGTGCGATCGCGGGACGTGGCTCGTAGAACCGCATGCCGACGGCGAGCCACTGGGTGCCGTCGGCGCCGCGTACCCAGTCCGGCGGCGAGCGTGAGATCGCGACGGTCCACGCGCGCGTCTCCGTCAGCCAGAACGCCGCCGTGATCGAGAACGTCGGCTCGTACTTCGAGAGGGCGCCAGGGTCGCGGCGCACGCCGGCCGTCACGTCGACTGCGGCGGCATCGCCCTCGAGCCGCGCTCCGATCGCCCCCTCCTGGTAGTGCACGGGGAGCGTCCCGATCGGCCGATCGCGCGTGGGCCCGCTGAAGAGCTGCGCCTTGGCTTGCTGGTCGATCAGGACCGCGGTCACTCGCCCGCGCGGCCAGCTCCACCACAGGCCTCCCTCGACGGCTTGCGCCGGCAGCCCTCCGGATTCCCTCCGTGCGATCGACGCGGCGCCTCGGGCCCAGATGCCGCCGTCGCCCACCACCCTGATGATCCGACCGGAGCCGGTCGCCGTCGTCGCGCCTCGGGCTGACGAACCCGCGACGCCGAACAGCTCCCCCGCCGCTTCGAGCAGCCAGCGTCGCACGATCGGTGTTCGGACGCCGCCGCTCAGCGCCGCCGAGCCCGACGCGCCGTCGAACGTGCCGACACCGCCCACGCTCAACTGACCGAACAGGCGACGCCCGTCCGCCGTGGACGTCCAGCCGACCGACGGACCAGCCACCGTGGTGCTCTCGTCGAGGAACCGCACGACCGAAACCCCGACGTCGAGCGACGATCGCTGCTGCGCGCCAAGCGGCCTGCCCATCCCGACTGCGATGAGCAGGCCGCCGATCACCGGGAGCGTCGCACGACGCACCTAGGGTTTGCGCCTCGGCCTGCGGGCGTCTCCCGGCGACGTGGGGATCGTGACGGGATCGCCGATTCCCGTCGAAAGAGTGGTCGCACCTCCCGCCGCGCCCGACTCGATGGCTCGCAGTCGGAACAGCGCCGACTCTTCTGCCGGAACCCCGGCTCCGACATCGCTCTCGACCGCGATTCCAAACGCGAGGATCTCCCGCGGGCCCGCATCGCGCTTCACCAGCTCGACGATCATCTGCGTCGCGCGCCGCACCGGGACGCCGCTCGCCACGAGCTGCGCCAACGCGCCGAGTGGGGCGGACACGTCGCGCTCGCCGCTCGCCGCCCGCACCGCGTGGAGCGCCGCTTGATTCACTCCCGCGGCAATCGCGTCCGCGCCCGCCACGAGCTCCGCGGCGTTGGACGCCGCGCCCAGCGCGGAACGTGCCGAATCGAGTCGTGTCGTCAACGCGGCTACGGCATGACGGATACGCTCAGGCGCCGCGCGCTTGATCTGTCCCTCGCGGACCTTGGCCACGAGGGGCTGAACGGGGAGCCCTCGAGTGCGTGCACGACCGAGCTCGCGTACGACGGCTGCCTGCGTCACGCTGTCGAGCTCGGAGAGCGCGGACGCCGCGTAGGCAACCTGCTGCGCCGGAGCCGTCGGTGCGTAAGCGAGCAGCGCACCGATCGCCACGACGAGCTGCAGTGAGCGTGCGCTCATGGCTGGCCGACGAGAAGCACCGATCCCGGCCGGCCGAAGTCCTCGTCCGTCGCCTCCGGGCTGCGCGGGTCGCGCAGCCACACGCTGTCGTCCACCACGAAGGCGTAGACGTGCCGGCCCGGCCGGAGTGCCACGTTGTGGCTCCACAGTCCGCTCGCTGGGTCGCGCGTCATCGTGTTGGCGTGTGCATCCCACCCGTTGAAGTCTCCCACCACGCTCACCGTTCGAGCCGCGGGCGCGCGCAGAACCAGCTGCACCGTCTTGAGCTTCATGCCCTCGTCGTCCCGCGCGAGGCGAGCACCGACGCCACTCGACGGCGCGGTGCTCCCGACAGCCGTCGTCGTCGCACTGGTCGCCGCCACCGTGGGAGCCGCCACATCACGTCCACGCAGCCACACGGCCGCGACCAGACCAGCCGCGGCCAGCGCACCGAGCGCCCCCACCCGCCGCCATCGGCGCGCCGCGCGAATGCCCGCGACGCGCGATCGCTCCCGCTCCGCCGCGACGGCAACCAGAACGCGGGCCTTCTCCGCCGGATCGACGTCGGGCAGAGGACGCAACGCCGCGGCGATGCGCACAATGGTCTCGTCAGTCTCGTCGTGCACCGTGGTCCTCCGTCAGCAGTTGCTTCAGTGCGTCGCATGCGCGCTTTACGCGCATCTTCAGCGCGGAGATCCCCGCGCCGGTGGCGATCGCCATGTCGTCGTACGTCAGGTCCTCCACGTGGCGCATCAGAAATGCCTCCCGTTGCTCCACCGGGAGCGTCGCCAGCGCCCGACCGATCTCCTCGCGCCACGCGATCGCGTCGTCGTGCCGACGTTCGCTTGGCAGATCCGGCACATCGCCGAACTCCACCAGCTCGGAGCGGCGCCGTTCGCGGGCCCCCGCGCTGCGGCACCGATTGGCCAGGATGCGAAAGAGCCATGGCTCGAACGACTCGCGCTCCTCGTAGCCCGGCAACGCGCGGTAGACGCGGACGAAGGTGTCCTGAACGGCCTCCTCGGCGTCGCCTCGGTTGGAGAGCATGTGCAGGGCGAACCGGAGGCAGCGCGCATAGTACGCGTCGACGAGCGCCGCGAAGGCGCGTACGTCACCCTGCTGCGCCGCTCGCACGAGCAGGCTCCGCTCCGCGGCACTCCCGGGTTCGGGCGGGTCGGTGAGCGGTGCCGGCCTGATGAGCTGCAGCGAGCGTGGGCGAGGCATCGAGGACGGTTCGAGATGAGCGTCAGCGAGGCGGACGCGTCCGGTGATGCGGCGCCTCACTCACCTTAACCGGCGGAGCAGGGTCCTGGTCACCGCGAGCTCCTGGATTCTCAGAGGGCCACCGAGGACACGGCGAGTGCGGTCTCAGCGGCGTTGACAGCTAACCCCGCGTCACTTAACTTTTTAGGCTCTACGCCACACGCTCACGAGCCACACACATGTCTTACGCAATCATTCGTACCGGCGGCAAGCAGTTCCGTGTCGAGCCGGGCAAGAAATATCGGTTCCCCACCATCGTGGGCGAGGCCGCGGATCGATCGAGTTCAACGACGTCCTGCTCGGCAGCGACGGCCAGAACGTCAAGACCGGCGTTCCGACCCTCTCTGGCGCCAAGGTCACCGGCGAGATCGTCAAGCACGGCCTGGGCGACAAGATCATCGTGTTCAAGATGAAGCGCCGGAAGAACTACGCGAAGAAGCAGGGGCACCGGCAGGGCTTCACGGAAGTGAAGATCAACGACATCACTCTCGGCTGACGCGAGGGACTCATGGCACATAAAAAGGGCGTCGGCTCGTCTCGTAACGGCCGCGACAGCAATCCGAAGTACCGCGGGATCAAGAAGTTCGGCGGCGAGCGTGTCATCGCGGGCAACATCATCGTCCGCCAGTGCGGCACCAAGTGGCACCCGGGCAAGAACGTCGGCCTCGGAAATGACTACACGATCTACTCGCTGATCGACGGCGTGGTGAAGTTCGAGCACCAGAGCAAGACGCGGCTCAAGGTCAGCGTCTACCCGGACGCCGAAGGTTCCTCCGCGGCCTGAGCTCGGCCCTCCCTGTTGGTAGTGACTCGAGAGCCCTCCGCGACACGGAGGGCTTTTTCGTCGCTCCTGGCAGCCGCGGCGCGCAACTTTCATCGTATCGAACCCGTACGGAACCACGCACCCGACGGAGGAACCGATGGCCATCTGGAACACGCTGAAGGGAGAGCTCGACAAGGCGGGACGCGCGGCGCAGAGCGCACTCGACGAGGGCAAGCTTCGGCTCGAGCAGCATCGCGCGAAGCAGCGCGCCGAGGCGGCCGCCGCTTCGCTCGGCTACGCAGTCTACCGCGCACGCGCGGCGGGAGGAGAGCTGGAGACCGAGCGCTATTCGGTGCTCGCGTCCAACCTGGCGAGCGCAGAAGCGGAGGTCGCGCGACTCGAGCGCGAGATCTCGGCGCACGCCCCGAGCGAATCCCCCACACCACCCGTCTGATCGTTGTGGTGCGCGCCGCTCATCGAGCGTCGAGCAACGTCACGTCGTCCGTACAGATCCCGTCCACGCCGAGCGCCGTCACTCGCCGCACGTCGCGCGCAGCGTTGACTGTCCAGACGATCACCCGGCCCTCTGTTGCATGCACCTCGTCGATCATTCGCGCGTCGACGAGCGAGTGATGAGGCCAGGCGTCGCGTGCCCCGTGCGCCGAGAGGACCGCCGCGACGTCCGGCACGTGGTCCTCGAACAGTAGCCCCAGCCTGATCGCCGGCTCGAGCTTCGCGATCCGGCCAATCGCCGGATGGTCGAAGCTGTGGATCGCGATCGGACCAGTGTGTCCGCCGAGCACTTGCAGGACCGGCTCTTCGATCGCGGCGCCCTTGATCTCGACGAACAGTTCCGCGCGGTCGCCCACCAGCTCGCAGACCGACTCGAGCGTCGGGATGCCGGTACCATCCGCAGCGTCGCGTTGGAGCTCCTCCCACTCCGTTCTCGCGATCTCGAGCCCATGGGCCGCTCGCGCGTCGTGATGGACGACCACCACGCCGTCGGCCGTCGCGTGCACGTCGAGCTCGATCCCCTGCGCCCCGTGCGCGAGCGCCTCGGCGAACGAGGGCAGAGTGTTCTCCCGCAGGCGGCGCGGCATCCCCCGATGCGCGATGCGCAGAGGTGCAACGGGCATGGACTGGCTCGTGGGTGCGAATGAGGACCGATAGCGGGCCGGCTATCTTACGTGCCACCCCGCTGTCGGCCAACCGGCCTTAACGCCGCCATCCGTCCCGCGTCCAACGAGTTGGACCGCATGACAGACGTCGCCCCCACCACCGATGAGCGGACCGACCTCGACCTTGTGGAAAGGTGGAAGGCGGGAGAGCAGCGAGCGGCGACGCTGCTCGTCGA
>DATFOL010000286.1:0-4059 GCA_035265545.1 Gemmatimonadaceae bacterium
TCACCGCCGAGACTCGCGAGCGCGTCGCGCATCGCGGCGAGATCCACGACGGCGGGAACACCGGTGAAGTCCTGCAGCAGGACGCGGGCAGTGCGGAAGGCGATCTCCTTCTCGGCCTTCGCGCGCACGTCCCAGTTGGCCATCGTCTCCACGTCCACCGGCTTCACGAACGCGCCATCCTCGTTCCGGAGCAGGTTCTCGAGGAGGATCTTGAGGCTGAACGGAAGGCGGTCGCTGTTCCCGTTGGACTTCCTGCTCAGCGCATCGAGCCGGTAGATCGTGTACGATTTGCCCGCGACGTCGAGCGTTGCGCGGCTGCCGAACGAATCGAGTGAGGTCATTGCGAGTTGTCTCTCGGTGCCGCTGCGCTCCTCGGGCCGGCGGCGGTGGAGAACGGAGCCACTGGCGGCTACGGCTCGCCAGGCTGAATCAATGTATAGCTTTGAACTACCGACCAGTACGAGTACTTCAGTACCCCGTACCCAGACCGGTCTGCCAGCCCCCTGAATGCACCTCGAGGCTCGCGACCCGGACACTCCATGCGAACAACAGCGCGTCCCGAGTGAGGGAGGCGCCGTTCATTCAGGGGAGCCGTGGCGAGAGTCCCGGTACCGCGTACTCGGGTACTCGGTACTGATGTGGCAGTTACATTCCCCCCGATGACCTTCCCGGCGAACGATCCGGTCGAAATCGCTACCTGGCTCATGTCCACCGAGTCGACCAGTGGCCACGAGCGCGCGTTGACGTCGGCGTTCGCCGACGCGCTCGCGGAACGGGGATGGGCCGTGACGCGAATCCCCGTCAGCGATGGGCGCGTCGACGTTCTGGCCGCCTCGGGCGATGGGCCGTACGTCACGCTCTCGACGCACCTCGACACTGTGCCGCCACACATCCCGGCACGTCGCGACGCGACGCGGCTGCACGGCCGTGGCTCGTGCGACGCGAAGGGAATCGCCGCGGCGATGCTGTGCGCCGCCGAAAGGCTGCGCGCACGTGGGCGCTCCGTCGCGATGCTGTTCGTCGTGGGCGAGGAGACGACGCACGACGGCGCGCACGCCGCCAACGCGTGGGCGCGTGCGCACCGCTTTCGCAGCCTCGCGCTGGTGAACGGCGAGCCCACCGAGAGCACGCTGGCGCTCGGCACGAAAGGCGCAATCCGCGTGATCGTCCGCACCGAGGGAGAAGCGGCTCACTCGGCGTATCCGCACCTCGGGCGTTCGGCAACGCGCGCACTCGTGCAGCTCCTCGCCGAGCTCGACTCGCTGGACCTGCCACGCGACGATCTGCTGGGCGAGACAACGGTGAACATCGGCAGCCTAACGGGCGGCGTCGCCGACAACGTCGTCGCGCCGAGTGCCGAGGCACGGTTGATGGCACGACTCGTCGGGCCAGCGGACGAGGTCTGGGCGCGACTGGAGCGATGGGTGGACGGTCGCGCGTCGCTCGAGCGGAGCATCGAGATTCCCGCCATGCGCCTCGGGACGCTCGAGGGCTTCCCGACGTCGGTGGTCGCGTTCGCCACCGACATTCCGGCCATGCCCGCGTGGGGCACGCCATTCCTGTTTGGCCCGGGGTCCATCCACGTCGCGCATCGCGATGACGAGCACGTCGAGATCTCGGCGCTGAACGCCGCGGTCGACAGCTACGAGCGAATCGTCGAGTCGCTGCTCGCTCGATGAGCGCACCCGATATCGCGTAGCGGGACGGGAAGCGGCGGGCGAGTTTTCGTCGCGCCAGCCGCTACAGTTCCTTTCCCGACCATGTGGATCCTCCTCGCGCTCCTCGCGGCCGCCGCATCGGCCGGCACCAGTCTCCTGCTCAAGCGGGCGGTGGGGCTGGCCGGCGTCGTCGTCTCGACGGTGGCGTTCCGCACGGTGGGCGGAGTGCTGCTCGCGATCGCTACCTTGGCCGGCGGACCCTTGCCGGCGCCGACACCCATGTTCTGGCGCGCGCTCGCCATCGTGATCCCGAACGAGATCGGCGGGATGCTCTGTCTCTCGATGGCCCTGAGCAAGGGCGACGTCTCGGTGGTGCAGCCGATCATGGGGATCATCCCGCTGCTCACGATGGCCGGGGGCGCTCTGATTCTGCACGAGCAGCCGAGCGGTCTCGCCGTCGCGGGAATCCTGCTCGTCGTGATGGGACTCTACTTCGTCGGACTGCCGAAGGGGGGCTCGGCGCTCGAGCCGATCCGCGCCTTCTCGAAGTCGCGCGCCAGTTGGTACGCGCTGCTCGCGACGCTGTTCTGGACAGTGACCTCGCTGACGCACAAGGTCGGGATCGCCGAGATCGGACCGATGCCGTGGGCGACTGCGCTGACGCTCGGATCGGCGGTGGCGCTCGCGGTCGTGCTTCCGCTGATCGCGCGGACCCGCGGGGGGGTCGGGCTCCCGCGTGAAGGGGTGCCATGGACGGGGATCATCGCCCTGTGCGGCGTGTGCTTCGCCATTCAGCAGTTCGGGCTCCACAACGCGCTGCGCCGATCGCAGGCCGGCTACGTGATGGCGGTGGTGTCCACGAGCATCCTGCTCGCCACGGCAGTGGGAGTGCTCGTGCTGCGCGAGCAGGGGGGAGCGCATCGGATCAGCGGAGCGCTGCTCGTGAGCAGCGGTGTCGCGCTGATCGCCGTATTCGGATAGGCGCCAGGCTCGGTCCACCACTCGCGAGGGTCATGCTCCGGATGAAATCGCTCTCGACCGTCGGGCTCCTCGGTACGATCGCACTCGGTGGCCCTTTCGCGGCGCCCGCGGGGGCGCAGGCGATCGTCGCCGCGTGGGGAAACGTCGAAGGGATTCGCGTGCGCGGCGAGGTGGTGCCGTTCGAGACGAGCATCTGCCTCGCCGACAGCACGGGCACGGTACGCACGAGAACGGCGAAGGAGCGGCAGACGCCGCGCTTCGCGCGCACGGGTGCGACGCGCACGATCACGACGAGGCTCGGAGCCTATTCGATCGTGGAGAGGGTCGAGGACGTGCGGCCGGGCGAGGTGAGGCTCGATCTCGCACTCACCGCAGACAGCGCCACGGCGACGCGCGCCTTCTTGTGCATCGACGTACTGCGCGGCTACTACGGCGACGTGCGGCCCGGTCGGGCGCGGCGCATCGACTTGCCCGGCGCGATGTCGTCGATCATGCGCCGAGTGACGATCGACCTCGAGCGCGAGGCCACACTGCTCACGCGCGACGAGCGGCGGGATGGACGAGAGCTCCGTCGCGTGCTCGTGCCGATCACGACGACACCGGCAGAGCAGGGAACGACGTCTCGGGCGACATTCACCCTCAGAGCTTCGGGCTCGCCGAATGACCGGCCGATCACGATCGCGCTCGACACCAGCAAGCCGGGCCGCGTGTGGGACGGACTGGGCGGCAACTTCCGTATCCAGAACCCGCGGCTCGATCCCCAGGTGATCGCCTACAACCTGGCGAACATGCGTGTGGCGTGGGCGCGCGTGGAGATGCCGTGGCGCACCTGGCATCCAGACAGCGTGGCGGATCCTGCCACCAGGGACACCACACAGCTCGACCCGCGCGTGCGCGCGGCGATGGAGATGGCGCGCACCGCGGCGCGAAAGGGAATGCCGGTGATCGTCAGCGCGTGGTTTCCCCCGCAATGGGCGGTGGTCGGTCCACTGCCGCGCAGCGGTGGGCCGGTCGACGGCGTGTGGGGCAACGCGCTCGACACCACGAAGACCGAGCGCATCTACGCGTCGATCACGTGGTACCTGCAGTACCTCAAGCAGCACTACGGCGTGGAGGCGTGGGCCTTCTCGTTCAACGAGTCGGACCTCGGGATCGACGTGCGACAGACGGCACAGGAGCACCTGGACCTGATCAAGGGGCTTGGGTCCTACATGAAAACGAAGGGGCTGAAGACGACGATGCTGCTCGGCGACGTCTCCGACGCGACACCCACCTGGTTCATCCAGCCCGCGCTGAACGATTCCACGAGCTGGCCGTTCATCGGCGCGGTGTCCTACCACTCGTGGCGCGGCTGGAGCGATTCGCTGCTCACGTTCTGGAACGACGCGGCGAATCGTGTCGGCGTGCCGCTGCTCGTCGG
>DATFOL010000287.1:0-3546 GCA_035265545.1 Gemmatimonadaceae bacterium
TTGGCGCTGAAGTCCGCCGCGGTGAGCGTGGCGAAGGCGGTGGGGTCGAACTTCGGCTGCTCGCCGACGGTCGCCACCAGCTGCCCGCTCCGGTCCACGAGGAGCGCGCAGCGCGCGTTGCTCTCGTGCAGGAAGCGCTGCAGCGACTGCGTGATGGCGGCGAAGTCGTCTTCGGTGAACGACCAGCTCGCGGCACCGACGGGCATGAGTCTCAGAGCCTAATCGAGGTAAGCGTGCATGCGGCGCAGCAGCTGCTGTCCGCGGCGGCGCAGGGCGGGCCGCGTCTCCCAGTTCACGTAATCTCTCAGGAGCCGCGCCGTCTCCGCGCCGGGCCGTCCGGCGAGGAACCCGAGCGCGGCGTAGCGACGCACCGCCGAGCGGCTGAACAGCTCCCGGCGGCTGCGCTGCACCTGTGTTGACCAGACGACGAGCCCCACGGCGAGGCCACCAACGAATCCCGTCACGGCGACCCGAGCGTGCCGCGCCGCGCTCACATCGCCCTCCGGGCCGACAGCGCCTGGGCGATCGTCACACCATCGGCGTATTCCAGATCACCACCGACCGGCAGCCCCCGGGCGATGCGCGTCACCGTGACGGGGAGCGACGCGAGCTGCCGCTGCACGTACAGCGCCGTCGCCTCCCCTTCCAGACTCGGGTTGGTCGCCAGGATCACCTCCCGCACGTCTCCCTGCTCCACACGCTGCACGAGCTGCCGGATGGTCAGATCGTCGGGGGTGATGCCATCCAGGGGCGACAGGCGCCCGCCCAGCACGTGGTACTGGCCGCGGAACTCGCCGGCGCGCTCGATCGCGCCGATGTCGGCCGCATCCTCCACCGCGCAGAGGAGCGCCGCGTCGCGCCGTGGATCCCGGCAGATGGAGCAGAGCTCCTCTTCGGTCAGGTTGAAGCACCGCGCGCACGGGCGGACCTTGTCCGAGAGGGTCTGTAGCGCGTGCGCCAGCCTCCGGCTCTGCTCGGGCGGTTGCTTCAGCAGGTGGTAGGTCAGCCTGAGCGCCGTCTTCCGCCCGATCCCGGGGAGCCTCGCCAGCTCGCTGGTCAGGTCATCGATCGCCGACACGTCCGGCGCTCGGTTAGAAGGGGAGCTTGAACGGGAGGCCCCCGGTGAGCTTGCCCATCTCCTCCTGCTTGGCCTGCTCAGCCTTCTTCTGCGCTTCGGTCACCGCGACGAGCAGCAGGTCCTCGAGCATCTCGACGTCGCCGGGCACCACGACGCTCGGATCGATCTTGATCGATCGCACGGCGCCGTGACCATTCGCCTCGACGGTGACCATGCCGCCGCCCGAGGAGGCTCTCACGGTCTGCTGCGCCAGCTCCTGCTCGACCTTCTGGAGGCGACCCTGCAGCTCCTGCGCCTGCTGCAGCATCTTCATGAAATCAGCCATCGGTGCGCAACGGGTCGAAGAATGGGAAAGCTAGACGGCGTCGCAGCGCAGAGGCAAGCGACGCCGAGTACGTCGTCAGTCGGCGAGATCGAGATCAAGCGCGTCGATCGCGGCGTCGAGCACGGGATCCTTCTTCCGAAGCGCGGCGATGCGCTCGGAGCGCACCATCTCGTCGGTCAGTCGCGGCTGCGGCGCCTTCGATCCCTCGGGTGCGCGCACGACGAGTCGCTGCACGCCCGGGAACCAGCGCCGTAGCGTCGCCACGACGTCGCCGTTCACCGCTTCGATCGCCTGTTCGTAGATCGGGTTCGCCTCGTCGAGCGCCAGCGTCACGTCGCCACGCGCGTTCACCGCGACCGGCGACGCGTGCTCCAGCGCCGTCGCGGCGACACTCTTCCCAGCGCCGCGAATGCCGCTCACCAGATCATCCCAGCGCTCGACGACCTGATTGAGATCCGGCGCCGTCACGATGCTCTCGGTATCGGCGGCGCTGGCGGCGCGCGCGGCGCGCGCGGGCACCGACGCCGCGGCGGCGGCGACCGAGGCACGCGCTTCCACGCGCGGCGCCGACGCCGCGGATGATGGCGCACGGTCGGCGTCGCGGATCACGGCGCGCCAGTCGGACGCAGGAGTGTCCGACGGAGGATGCTCCGCCATCCTGGCTGGTGGAGTGGAGGCCACGGGCGCGGCGCGGCGTGCCGGGGACGCGTGCGAATCGAGGTCTTCGCCGCCCGGTGACCCGCCCCCGAGGCCACGCAGCACGGCCTCGAGACTGACCGTGTGATCGAGAAGCGCGAACCGCACCAGCATCGCCTCGAGCAGGAGCTGCTGCTGCCCGCTCTTTCGAAACCGCGGCTCAAGCTCCGTCGCGACGGAGAGCATTCGCAGCAGATCGCCTGGCGCGAAGGCGCCCTTTCTCGACTCGAGCGCTTCGCGCGCGCGCTCGCTCACGTCCGGTGGCGCGCCACCGAGGGCGACCGCCAACTGCGCGCGCAGCATGTCGCCGAACCCGATGAGCAACTGCCCGAAATCGATGCCAGCGTCGGCGAGACGCGCCACGAACGCGAACACGTCGCCGGCGCGTCGCTCGGCGATCAGATCGAGCAGCGCGATGAACTCGTCCTCCGCCACGAGTCCGAGTGCATCGCGCACACGCTCGGGCACGATCGTGCCCTCGCCCATCGCGAGCACCTGATCCGTGAGCGAGAGCGCATCGCGCATCGAGCCGTCGGCGGCGCGGGCAATCATCGCGAGCGCGTCGGGGTCCGCGTCCACGTGCTCCTCGCCGAGCACACGCTCCAGCCGCGCGCGGATGTCCGCCGCCCCGATGCGCTTGAAGTCGAACCGCTGCACGCGGCTCAGCACCGGTGCGGCGGCCTGCGCGATCTTCTGCGGCTCGGTGGTGGCGAAGACGAACACCACCCGCGGCGGCGGCTCCTCGAGGATCTTGAGCAGCGCGTTCCACGCCTCACGCGTGAGCATGTGCGCCTCGTCCACGATGTACACCTTGTACCGGTCGTCGCCAGACGGGGCGTACATGGCGCGCTCACGGAGCTCGCGGGCGTCGTCGACACCGCGATTGGAGGCCGCGTCGATCTCGACCACGTCCAGCGAGGACGCGCCACTCCAGATGCGCTGGCAGCTCGCGCACTCGCCGCACGGCTCACCGCCAAGCGCCGGATCGCCGCGGCGCTCGCAGTTGAGGGCCATTGCCAGCACCCGCGCCAGCGTCGTCTTCCCGACGCCTCGGGGCCCGCACAGGAGATACCCGTGCGCCACCCGACCGAGCGCGATCGCCCCCTTCAGCGTCGCCGCGACGTGCGACTGCACGGCGACGTCGGCAAAGGTCTTGGGGCGATGCTTGCGAGCGAGGGCGAGAGCCATGGGAGGCGAATAATATCCGAAGGACAGTGAGTTGGTGAGTTCTGAAAACGGTGAGATGGTCGGTTGGATAGTTGGTTAGTTGGACGGTGAGCTAGTGAACTAACGACCCTGACCACAACCAGCCGGGAGATCCCTCGATGGGAACTTCCAAGGCTGGTTCATAGCCAGGGCCGTTCAACACACCAATCAACCGACCAACCAACGAGCGATCCAACTCACCAACCCACCGCCGTTCGGCCTCACCAACTCACAAGAAAAA
>DATFOL010000288.1:0-9485 GCA_035265545.1 Gemmatimonadaceae bacterium
GCGGGGAACTTCCCCGCATCGATCAAGGCGATCGGCCAGTGGTTCCCACAACGCGAGCGCGCCCTGGCGACGGGACTGTTCAACTCCGGGACGAACGTCGGCGTGATGATCTCGTTCGTCACCGTGCTGATGGCCGAGTCGTTCGGTTGGCAGATGGCGTTCATCATCATCGGTGCGATCGGCTTCCTCTGGCTGATCGTCTGGCAGATCGGCTTCCACGCGCCGGAGAACCATCCGAACCTGTCGCGCGAAGAGCTGGCGCACATCAAGTCGGACCAGGCGCAAAACGAGGAGAAGCTCAAGCTGCACTGGACCACGCTGCTGCGGTTCAAGCAGATCTGGCCCTTCCTGCTGGCCAAGCTGCTGACCGATCCGGTGTGGTGGTTCTACCTCTACTGGCTGCCGTCGTATCTGGCGAAGGAGCGCGGGCAGAACATCCTCGGCAGCGCGTACCTGCTGACCGCGATCTACACCGCGGCGAGCGTCGGCTCCATCGCGGGCGGCTGGCTGTCGGGTCACCTGATCAAGAGCGGCTGGCGCGTCGCGACGGCACGCTATGCCGCGATGGGAATCGCCGCGGTCTGCGCGCCCTTCGCCATCGTGGCCTACTACACGAACAGCTTCACGCTCTGCCTCATTCTGCTCGGTGTCGTCACCGCGGCCCACCAGGCGTGGTCGGCCAACCTGTTCACGTCGGCCACCGATCTCTTCCCCTCGAAGGTCACGGGCTCGGTGGTCGGGCTGGGCGCGACGACCGGCGGTCTGGGCGGAATGTTCCTCACGTTGTTGGCGGCGATGTCGATCCAGTGGGTCGGCAACCAGAGCGTGGTGTTCGTGTGGGCGGGGCTGATGCACCCACTCAGCCTGCTCATCTTCTGGCTCGTGCTCGGTCGCGACTTCAAGATGGCGAACGTCGATGCGGTGCTCGACACGAACAGGGTCTCCCGACCGCTGATCATGGCCGGTGTCGGCGTGATCGTTCTCGGCCTCGTCCTGGTGGGATTGATCTGGGCGAACTGGGACGTGGCAGTGGCGGCCGCGAAGGTAGCCGGTGCGGCGCAGGCGGCGACGGCCGCGGTTGGCGTGACGCTCGTGGGCCTGACGCTGCTGTATGCCGGGACGCGCCGACAGGCCGAGGCGGTGCGGGTGGCCTAGGCGGCGCTTTGCGCCGCAGTGACTCGGTGACCTTCGCGGCGCTTCGCGCCGCTGGTGACTCAGTGAATCGTCACCGACTGAGTCACTGAGTCACTGAGTCACTGAGTCACCGCAGTTCAGGACACTCCCCCGGCAGATCCACCGAGTCGAACCGCACGCCGTCCGCGTCCGGCGGCGGGAACTGCTGCCGGAAGGTGAAGGCGTGCGGCGTCGGCCCGTCGGCGCGGAGACGATCCAGGCGCGCCACCGCCTCGGCCACGGTGGGCACATGCCCCGCCGGAACCCACCACAGCGCCAGGAACGCGTCGGTCATGCGCGAGAACCACTCGCGGCGGCGGCGCATCACCTCGGCGTGCGCGCTCTGGTAGACGTACGCGTGCAACGCGGCCGGGCTCTCCCAGACGGACATCGTGAGGATGATCATCTCATCGTCGAACGGACGGATCGCCGTCGCGTCGCCATCCTCCGTCTGCAGACGCCAGACGAACCCCGGCGACCCGTCGGCGAGCGCGTTGATCTCGTCGAGCCGGGCGACGAATTCGGCCATGATCGCCGAGTCGATCGGGCCGAGGATCCGTCCCACGTTGATCTGGGCGATGCGGAAGGTCGTCATGTCCGTGTGAGTGGGCGCGTCGCGTGCGCTATGGCCGGCGGAGCAGCCCGCCCATTCCTCTCAGCCCCTTCTTGGCGGCATCCTTGACCGCCTCGGCGCCGGCTTCCTTCGCTGCGGCCTTGGCCGACGGCGCACTGTCCGGCTGCGCCGCCTCGGCGGGCTGGCCAGACTGCGCCGCCTGCGCCTGCGCCGCCTTGTTCTGCTCCGCCTGCGCGGCCATCGCCTTCGTCTGCGCGCCCATGTCCATCACCTGATAGTCGGCCGGGGCGACGAGCAGCGCGTCGTCCACGTTGCCCGACTGGAGCTCGGTGACTTCCATCGTGGCCGTGTTCGTCGTCTTCTCGCCCTTGTCGCTGGTCGACGTCGTGGTGGTGAGCGTCTTGACCGGGATGCCCTTGCCCATCTTCGCCGTCGCCTCGGCGGTCTTGGTCATCAGCTCGGCGAACGCGCCACCGCCGACGGGACGCATGCTTCCCATACGGGCGAACGGATTCGAGAAGCCGCTCTTCTGGTCGGCCATCCAGAAATCCTGGACGATGTGCTCCATGCTGTTGCGGTTCATGAACGCGACCTTCATCGCGATCTTGTAGTCCTGCGTGATGCGGTACTTCGTCGTGGACATGCCGAGCAGCGGCTCACCCGGTCCGAGCTTCTCGAAGTTTACGGCGACGTCGGTGATCGCGATGCGCATCCCCGGCATGTTGGCCGCGAGGGCGCCCATCCCCTTCTCGAGGTCCTCGAAGGTGAACTTGAGGATCTGCTTGTCCTTGGGGGACACGATCATCATCGACGTGGGATCGTAGAGGATGTAGCCGCCCTTGTCGGCCATCGCGCCACGTTCCTTCGAGGCCTCGTCGATGTCGAGGCGACCGGCCTTGGCCGTGACCATCGCTCGGCCGGACATGACGACGTAATCCCTCGTCATGCCATTCGGCTCGGTGGTCTGGCCGGTGATGCGCATGCGATAGGTGTAGCCCGGCGTGAAGACACGCGGAGCAGCGGCGGCGAGCGTGAGCACCGAGCCGGCGATCGCGAGCGCGACGCCGGAACGACGAATGAGAGTCATGGCGGGCCTCCAAAAGATCCTGCGGTCCAGTCGTGCAGCGAAGGCTCGAAAGTAGAGGCCCCTTGGGAATTCGGACAGACCCGGTGCGGGCTGGTGAGTTGGTGAGTTGGGTAGTTGGTTTGTTGGTCGGTGAGCTAGTGAACTGAACGGCCCTGGCCACGAACCAGCGTGGAGATCCCTCCGAGAGGCTTCCACGCCGGTTCGTGGCCATTCGTGGTTCAATTCACCAATCAACCGACCAGCGAACCAGCTATCCAACTCACCAACTCACTGCCCTTCAATGCCCTTGCTCTGGGTCGTCGTCGGCGTGGCGATCATGCTCTCGCTCATGCTCGTGGTGAAGCTCGACGCGTTCTTCGCGCTGCTCATCACGTCGGTCGTCGTCGCGCTGCTCAACGGGATGGGCGTGCTGAGCGCGCTCCAGTCGATCCTCAGGGGGATTGGCAACACCATGGGAGGCGTCGCGCTGATGCTCGTGTTCGGCGCGATGCTCGGACGTCTGCTCGACGAGAGCGGGGCGGCGCAGGCGATCGCGACGCGCTTCATCGACATCACGGGACGAAGGCACATCCAGTTCGCGATGGCGACCACGGGTCTCCTCGTCGGGATCGCGATGCACTACAACGCCGGCTTCCTGGTGCTGATCCCGCTCGTCTACACCGTGGCGATCACCACCGGGCTTCCACTGGTGTACATCGGACTGCCGCTGGCGTCGGCGCTCTCGGTGACCCACGGCTTCACGCCGCCGCACCCGGCTCCGACGTTCCTGGCGCTCCTGTACAAGGCGGACGTGAACCGCACCCTGCTCGTCGGGCTCATCGCGGCGGTCCCGGCCTGTCTGATCGGCGGCGTCGTGTTCAGCCGGATGATCCGCGTGCGCGCGATGATGCCGCCCGAGGGGCTTGTCCGGTCCGCGCCGATGGAACGCGACGCGCTGCCCGGGTTCGGCATCAGTGTCGTGACCGCGCTCGTGCCGGTGATCCTCATGCTCACCAACGCGGTGGTCGACATCGCGCTGGGCACGTCGACGATCGATCCCGCGCGCCCGGAGTACGACGCACAGCTCGCCGCCGCGGTGCCCGAGCCCGCACTGCGCACGTTCGTCACGTCGCTCAAGTTCTTCGGCAATGCGACCGTGGCGCTGGGAATCTCCGTGCTCTTCGCGCTGTACGTCCTCGGTACGCGGCGCGGCCGGTCGATGGAGTCGATGATGCGGAGCCTGCAGGTCGGGGTCGCCAGCATCTCCGGAATCCTGCTCATCATCGCCGCGGGGGGCGCGTTCTCGCAGGTGCTGCGCGACGGCGGCGTCTCCGACTACATCACGCGGCAGGCGGCGGGGATCCACATCAACCCGTTGATCCTCGCCTTCGGCGTCGCCGCGCTGCTGCGGGCGGCGATCGGCTCGGCGACCGTCGCGGGGATGACTGCCGCCGGCGTGCTCGCGCCCACCGCCGCCGGCAGCGGCGTGCACCCCGAGCTGATGGTGCTCGCCACCGGCGCCGGCAGCCTGATGTTCTCGCACTTCAACGACAGCGGCTTCTGGATGTTCAAGGAGTACTTCAACGCGACGATCCGCGAGACCTTCCTCACGTGGAGCGTGATGGAGCTGATCGTCGGGCTGGTCGGGCTGGCCGTGGCGCTGTTGATGAGCCTCGTGTGGTGAGGCTCAGAACCTGAGCGCGGACAGATAGGCGTAGTCGCGCTTCACGCTGTCGAGGGGCGTGCCCGGATACGTCTCCTGCTCCACGAAGAAGTGCTTCTCGCCGGGGTTCTTCACCTTCGCGAGCAGAGCGCGGAAGTCGATGATGCCCTTCCCGAGCTCCGCGTCGCGCGGCGAGGGCATCGCGGGCGCGTCCTTGATGTGGAATGACCAGTACCGGTCGCCGTAGCGATTCATCAGGTCCATCGGATCGCGTCCGCCCATCGCGGCATTGCCGGTGTCGAGCTGGAGCCGCACGAGGCTCGGGTCGAGCCGCTCCACGAGGGCGTCGTAGCCCTGGACGCCGCCGAACGACGGGAAGTCTTGCGGCTCGTCATGCCACGTGATCCAGAGATCGTGCTTGCGCGCCGCTTCGCCGGCGCGGTTGAGCCGGTCGCCCCACTCACGAAAGGTCTCGAGCGACTTCCGCCCCTCGTCGGGGAGGTTGGCGAGGACGAGATAGCTGTGGCCGAGCGTACGCGCTTCGTCGACTGCGGCATCGACGTTCGTGAGGGTCGCCGTACCGATGTGCGTCGAAGGTGCACGAAGTCCGTGCTTGTCGAGCATCGCGCGCACCTCCTTCGGCGTGTGGCCGAAGTTGCGCATCGACATCAGCATCTCGACGTCGGTGTAGCCCGTCGCCGCGATGTCGGCGAGCGTGCGGTCGAGGCTCGCCTGCGCGGCGTCGCGGAGGGTGTAGAGCTGGATGCCGATCCGCTCGAGGCGACGGCCGCCGCCGGAGGTTCCGGCTCGAGCTGATGCGCACGCCGCGGCGGGTGCGAGCAGGGTGGCGCCGAGCGCCTGGACGAAGGTGCGTCGATGCATCGAGACGGCTCCGGAGGGTGGTCGTCGAAGCTATCGCCGCCTCTCAGCAGGCGGGAGACGTACCGCTCGGGTAACCCCCAGGCTGGTCGACGCGGGTCTCAGGAGAGCTCGCAGGATCTCCCGCACCCCGAGTGGAGAGCTCACCGAATGCGCATCATTCCAAGCACTCTCCCCGCGCTCCTGGCGCTGATCGCGTCCTGCGCCAGCACGCTCGATCCCGGATCTTCGACCGCTGGATCGCTGACGATAGCCAACGCGTCCGAGAGCTGGCTCGACGTCGACATCGATGGCCGGAGGTGGGTGAGCGGCTTGAGCACGAACTCGCTGTCGCACGTGCTGAGCGTACGGACCGGTCTGCGCCAGGTACGGCTGTGCACGCGGCGGCGCGCCTCCTGTCACATCGACGGACGGGGGGGACCACTCGGCGTATCTTGCACTGGCGGCGGCCGTCTCCGATCTTGCCGCCCCTGACCGCCACTCCCCGGATGACCCGCATGGACTCGACTACCAGTCGCCGCGACTTCGTACGCATGGCCGCGATCAGCGTCGCGGGCGCTCCGCTGATCCCTTCTCTGGCGCATCGCGCCACGCCCACCACCGCGCGCCAGGAGAAGAAGCTCGGCTTCGCGCTCATCGGGCTCGGCAGCCTCAGCACCAATCAGATCGCCCCCGCGCTTCAGAAGACGAAGCACTGCCGGCTCGCGGGGATCGTGACGGGGACCCCCGCGAAGGCGGCGAAGTGGAAGTCGCAGTACGGCATCCCTGACAGGAGCATCTACAACTATCAGACGATGGACCGGATGGCCGACAATCCGGACATCGACGTGGTGTACGTCGTCACGCCGAACGCGCTTCACGCGCGCGACACGGTCAAGGCGGCGAAGGCGGGGAAGCACGTGCTCTGCGAGAAGCCGATGGAAGTGTCTACTGCGCGGTGCCAGGAGATGATCTCCGCGGCGAAGGCGGCCAATCGCCAGCTCGCGATCGGCTATCGCTGCCGCTTCGAGCCGCACCATCTCGAGATGCTTCGCATCGCCCAGCGAAGGGAGCTCGGTGAGGTGCGACTGATCGAGTCGGGGTTCGGCTTCTCGATCGGCGACCCGACGCAGTGGCGCCTGAATCGTGCGCTCGCTGGGGGAGGGCCGCTGATGGACGTCGGCATCTACTCGATCCAGTCGGCTGAGATGATCGCCGGCCAGTATCCGATCGCCGTCTCGGCAATGACGACGAAGACCGACCCGGTGAAGTTCAAGGAGGTCGAGGAGTCGATGACGTACGAGCTGAAGTTCCCGAACGGCATCTCGGCCTCGTGCACGACGACCTACAAGGTGAACGGGTTCAATCGCACCACGGCGTACGCCGATCGCGGCTCCTTCGGGTTGACGCCAGCGTTCAACTACGACGGCATCAAGGGGTGGCGCAGCGACCGGAAGCCGCTCGAGGCTCCCGAGATCGATCAGTTCGCGACCGAGATGGACGACTTCGCCGACTGTATCATCAACAACCGCCCGACGAGCGTGCCCGGCGAGATGGGGCTGCGCGACGTGCGGACGATGATGGCGCTGTACGAGTCGGCGCGGACGGGGAGGACTATTCGACTCGCTTAGGTAGACGCCCTCGCGCTTCCACCGACGCCAAGCGTGGTAGTTGGTGGGGAGTGAAGGGTGGGGAGTTTACGGCCTCGGGATGCAGAAGCATCCCGAGGCCGTCGCCGTTCCAGTCACCCACCACTCAACACTCCCCACTCTCCACCGTCGTTCAGTAATGCGTGCGATTCACCACTCGGTCCCGTAGGTAATCGGCCGACCGCCGCACGCGCGCGCCGTCCGCGCGCGCGCCGCGATGTCCGTACACGCGCATGAAGCCCGGGGCGAGAGTGATCACCTCCTCCGCACGATCCCCCATGTAGTCGAACATGTGGAAGACGTCGTTGGGGAAGTACAGCTCTCCCGTGCCGTCGCCGCGCAGGTGGAACTTGTACCAGAACAGCTCCTCGCGTCCGTCGCCGCGCCAGTCGCCCTGCACGAACACCGGATTTCCGTTGAGCGGCAGCGCGGGCCACTTCGAGATCAGCCGCAGCGTCGGGTCGAACCACCAGACCTGGGCCGACAGTCCGGGCTCTCCGGCCTGCGCGTTGCCGTACGTCCGCGCGCCGAGCGAGCCTACCACCACCTCGTCGACGCGGTCGCCGTCGAGGTCCACGGGATACACGTAGTGGCCGAGGTGGTCCTTCCGCTTCAGCTCCGTGTGACTCCATTTCGGCTTCAGGCGTGCGTCGTACGCGGCGACGACGATCGAGTCGCCGCTGTCGCTCAGCAGTACCATGTCGCTCGGCGCGCCCGGCGAGAGGCGGCCGATGGCGATCCGGAAGTTGTTGTAGACGTGGGGCTTCGCGCGTGTCGGCCACGGCGTGCGGTACTTGATCGCGCCCGTCATGCCGTCGGCGGCAACGAGCCACTCCCTTCCGTCGACCTCGCGCCAGTGGATCACTTCCGCTTTTCCATCGCCGTCGAGGTCCCACACTGCGCCCGGTGCCTCGAATTCGGCGCGCAGCCGTTCGCCTTCGGCCGGGGCCTCCCACGACCAGCGCTTCGTGCCGTCGAAGGTGAACGCGTGCGCCGAGTAGCCCGCGCCGAATACGACGAAGTCGGTGCGACCGTCGCCATCCACGTCGCCGAACTTCACCATCGTGGAGCGAGGGATCGGGTACTCGCGCAGCAGCTTCACGTCCGGGTGGAGCTGGAGCGGGACGAGCTCCTCCTCGCGGAGGTCGGCGCGCGTGGAGAGCGCGAGCACGTCGAGCACGGGACGGCCCTCGATGCGCATGAGCCGGACGTCCACCGCCCCGCGAGGGAGATCGATCTCGCCGACGCGTTCGAACCGCATCGGCGCGTTGCCCACCTTGCGAGGATCGGGCGCGGCATGTCGGATCGGAGGCCGGAACGAGGCACGCGGTGGCGAGGTCCATGCGAAGTGACGACGCCGGCGCGCGAGCGAGCGACAACCTGTCCTCAGCCAAACGCGGTTCGCCAGGCCAGCGTTGGAGCACCCGGGAGTGAAGAGGTCGCGCAGCGGTCACACCTACGTCGGCATCAGCGGCTACGACTACAAGCCGTGGCGCGGCGCGTTCTATCCCGACGAGCTACCGGCGCGCCGCTGGCTCGAGTACGCGAGCGAGCGGTTCAACAGCATCGAGCTCAACGGGACGTTCTACAGCCTGAAGTCGCCCGCGGTGTTCGAGCGGTGGGTGCGCGAGACGCCGGCGCGAGAGTTCACCTTCGCGGTGAAGGGAGGACGATTCATCACCCACAACCTGAAGCTGCGCAACGCCGAGCGGCCGCTCGGCAACTTCTTCGCGAGCGGCGTGCTCGCGCTCGGGCAAAAGACGGGTCCCTTCCTCTGGCAGCTGCCCGCGCTCTACCGCTTCGACGCCGAACGGCTCGACGGCTTCATGCGCCAGCTTCCGCGCAGCTCACGCGAAGCCGAAGCGGTCGCGTTGCGGCACGACGATCGCCTGCGCCGCGGCGCGCTCGTGGATGCCGCGGCGGACGTGCCCTACCGTCACGCATTCGAGGTGCGGCATCCCAGCTATTTCCACGAAGAGTTCTACGCCGTGCTTCGCGAGCATCGATGTGCATTCGTCATCGCGGACACGGCGGGGAAGTTTCCGTACGCCGAGGAGGTCACGTCGGACTTCGTGTACGTGCGGCTGCACGGCTCACGGGAGCTGTACGCGAGCGGGTACACGGACGAAGAGCTCGACACCTGGGCGAAGCGGATCGCCCGGTGGCGCGACCCGAAGCAGGGCGCTCGCGACGTGTACGTGTACTTCGACAACGACATCAAGGTGCACGCGCCGTTCGATGCGATGCGATTGGCGGAGCGGGTCAATGGATGACGCCACTACTGGCGATCAACAGCGGGAACGCGGATTTACCCGGATCTGCACGGAGCACAGCCGGATTTGCTCCTCATGCCGGGAGCGGCCAGTATTGACAGAATACTGTCAATACCGCTAGCCTCCCCAACCCGGAACAACGGAAGAACCGGCCCAGCGATGCCTCGATCGAAACCCAACGTTCTCTCCACCCGCGCCCTCAACCGCGCCGTCCTCGAGCGGCAGATGC
>DATFOL010000289.1:0-5304 GCA_035265545.1 Gemmatimonadaceae bacterium
TCGCTGCGCTCGCTCGGGATGACAGTGTCGCTGCGCTCGCTCAGGCTGATGGTGCGCCCCGCCACGACTCGGCGCGGCGTTCCGTTCGATGGCCGGCCCGCGTATGCTTGTGCGTTCACGTTCCAACGGCTCAACACACCCGCCTCATGTCCCTCGAGTTCATCCGCGGCTACCTCGACGAGCTCGACGCCACGCTCCGGGCGCTGCCACACGACCAGATCGCAGGGATCATCGATGCCGTCCGCGACGTCCGCGACCGCGACGCGCAGCTGTTCGTCGTCGGCAACGGTGGAAGCGCCGCCACCGCGTCGCACTTCGCCGTGGACCTCGGCAAGGGCGCGTCGCTGAACACCGAGCGGCGGTTCCGCGTGCTGTCGCTCACCGACAACGTCCCGTGGATCACCGCGCTGGGGAACGACCTGTCGTACGAGGACGTGTTCGTCGAGCAGCTCAAGAACTTCGCGCGGCCGGGCGATCTGCTGCTCGCGATCAGTGGGAGCGGCAACTCGGAGAACGTGCTGCGCGCCGTGCGCTACGCCAACTCCATCGGCTGTCGCACCGTCGGGCTCGCCGGCTTCGCCGGCGGCAAGCTGCGCGAGCAGGCGCAGGAGTGCCTGGTGGTGAACTCCGATCACATGGGGCGCATCGAGGACGGCCACTTCGTGGTGCAGCACCTGATCGTCTACTACTTCATGTCGCTGCTGCACGCGGAATCCAGCGCCGCCGCTCCGGCGGTCGCCGCTCGGCGCTGACGGACGGATCGGAGCGAGACGACCATTCGCATCGGGATCGACCTCGGCGGCACCAAGATCGAAGGGATCGCGCTGGTGGGGAGCGAGGAGCGCTTCCGCCATCGCATCGCCACGCCACGCGACTACGAAGGCTCGCTCGCGGCGATCATGGACCTCGTCGCCTTGATCGAGCGCACCGTGGGCGAGCGCGGTACGGTAGGGATCGGAATCCCCGGCATGATCTCCCAACGGACCGGTGTGGTGAAGAACGCCAATTCCACCTGGCTGATCGGCAAGCCGCTCGGCGCGGTGCTCCAGGAGCGGCTGGACCGCCCGGTGCGCCTCATGAACGACGCGAACTGCTTCACGCTGTCGGAGGCGACCGACGGCGCCGGAGCCGCGTTCGACTCGGTGTTCGGCGTGATCCTCGGCACTGGCGTCGGCGGCGGGATCACGATCGGCCGGCGAGTGCACGTCGGCGCGAACCTGATTGCCGGCGAGTGGGGGCACAACCCGCTCCCATGGCCCGACGTGGCCGAGCTGCCCGGACCGCCCTGCTACTGTGGGCGGCGCGGGTGCATCGAGACGTATCTCTCCGGTCCGGGGATGGAGCTCGACCATCGGGAGCAGACCGGTGAGTCGCGCTCCACGCGAGAGATCGTGCAGGCTGCCGCCACCGGTGATCCGCGCGCGGCGGCCACGCTGGCGCGCTATCACAATCGGGTCGGCCGCGGGCTGGCTGCCGTCGTCAACCTGCTGGACCCGGACGTGATCGTGCTCGGTGGCGGGATGTCCAACCTGCCCGGGCTGGAACGGGCGGCCTTCGAGGCGATGCGACCGCACGTGTTCTCTGACGTCGTCGACACCGTGATCCGTCTGAACGTGCACGGCGACTCGAGCGGCGTCCGGGGCGCGGCCTGGCTCTGGCCCGACGAGCAGGAGAGTCGTCCCGGTCACTGACCTCGCGCGCCGAGCGTGACCCTGGTGGAGTGCCGCGTGCCGCCGCGCAGGTACACGACCTCCACCTCGTCGCCCGGCTTGTGCGCGTACAACGCGTCGCTGTAGCCATAGAGGTCTTTCACCTCGCGACCGGCGAACTGCACGATGACGTCGCCGGCCGCGAGCCCGCCCTTGTCGGCCGGGCTGCCGGGACGCACGCCGGTGAGCCGCAGCCCTGGCGTATCACTGGCCGCCATGTCGGGGATGGTGCCGAGGTAGACGTTGCTCCCCTGGCGCGCCGGGCTGAGCGAGGGCGCCGCCATCCGCACGGGACTCAGTCGGCCCGGCCGGTCGGCGATGGCGCGCACCGTCCGCTCGGCGAGGGTGACGACCCGCGCCTCGCCCGCGGCGTCGATCTTCTCGATGTCGTCGGTCGCGCGGTGATAGTCGTCGTGCAGGTCGGTGAAGAAGTGGAGCACCGGGATCCCCTTCGCGTAGAACGAGCTGTGATCCGACGGGCCGAAGCCGTCGCCCACGGCGCTGATGCGCAGCTTCGGCTCGATGTTCGCGCTGTCGAGTAGCGCTGGGAGCTCGCGCGCCGTGCCCACGCCGTACACGATCACCCGGTCGTTCCGCAGTCGGCCGACCATGTCGAAGTTCACCATGGCGACGACGCTGTCGAGCGCCACGGGCGAGTGCTCGACGAACCACTGCGATCCGAGCAGTCCCAGCTCCTCGGCGGTGAAGTGCGCGAAGACGATCGAGCGCCGCGCGGGTTGGGTGGCGAAGAGCCGCGCGAGCTCGAGCACGGCGGCCGTCCCCGACGCGTTGTCGTCGGCGCCGTTGCGGATCGCGTCGCGCGCTTCGGGGTCCAGCGCGCTGGCAGGCGACCGCCCGAGGTGGTCGAAGTGGGCACCGACCACGACGAACTCACGCGCCAGCGCCAGATCGCGGCCGGGGACCATGGCGACGACGTTCTGGGTACGCAGCCCCTCCGGCCTGCCGGCATGGGCCAGCTCGGCGCCCCGTGCGGTGAACGACTGCAGGAAGACGCGACAGGCGGGCCGCCCGCGGTCCGTCGCGCAGCCGTTGCGGGTCGTGTCGACCACCACCGGCTTGAGCCCGAGCGCCGCGTGGCGTCGACCGAGCCAGCTCGCGGCGCTGTCGTTGCCGGCCGTGCCCGTGCCGCGACCCTCGAGCCGATCGTCAGCCAGATAGGCGATGTCGCGCTGCAGCCTACCCGCTTCCGGGCGGGCGGAAGCGGCGCGGCGCTCCACCGTGCGGCAGGCGGCCAGCAGGGCGGTGACGAGCAACGCGGTGCGCAGGACGTGCCTGCCGCGCGGGGCGGCGGGGTGGGGGTGGAGGCGGGGGTGCGGGCGGGGCTCCGGAGTGCGCATCGATCGACGGGAAGTGGTTCCGAATGGTAGTGAGCGGCGCGGCATGGGGAGCAACGCGCGGACGATCACGCGAGTTCGCCAGCCGCCGATACTATAGTTGTCTCCCTCTCTCCCTGGCCGACGTCGGTCAGCGATCGCGGTCTCATGGATCTCTCCGTCACCTTCGCGCGCCATTACGCTCGTCTGCTCGCGCTGCTGCTGCACGAGGCGTCCAACGTGGACGAGCAGAAAGCGTCGCTGCGCGCCCTCGTCACGGTCTCGAAGGACGGGGCCGTGGAGCTGGCGGCGGTGGGAGGGCTGCTCGTCGCCAACGGGACGCCGGTGCCGAGCGCGCTGTCCGGTGTCACCGATGTCGAGAGCCGGATGCTGGCGCATGGCGTCTCCGCGCTCGTCTTCGAGGCGGGAGCGGCGGCGGCGGGGGTCCTCGGCTCGGCGCGCATCCTTGCGGGAGAGGCGGTCGCCGGCGACGGCGGCGCGTCGGTGGCGTCCAGGCTCCAGGCGCTGAACGCCCCCAGCGTGCGGTCCATCGGGCGTTCGGTGCCACAGGCTGCGTCGGCCGCGCCTCCGATCCCGTCAGTCGCCACGACGGCCGCGTCCATGCCGCCGCTCGCTGGGCCCGGCATGCTCCCCGACTTCGGCTTCGACGACGTGGAAGTGCTCGACGAGGAGGCGGTGCAGGCGAAGCTGCGTCCGACCCAACGCGCCAACGTCGCCATCCCGCCGAGCGGTGAGAGCCGCTCCGAGAGTGGGGGTGGCGGTGGGATGTTCGAGCAGTTCGCGGCGACCCGTGCACCGACGGCGTCGCACCCTGAGCTGCTCGCGCAGCTGGACCAGGCGACCGGCGCCAACGTGCTGACGCGCGTGCTCGATGACCTCGTCGCGACCGCCGAAGCGGCGGCGCGCGACGCGCGGCCCGCGCTGGTGTGCGAGATCCTCTGTCGCGTCACGCGGCGCGAGCCGCAGATCCACGACTTCGAGACGAAGCGCGCGTTCGTGATGGCGCTCCGGCGGTTGGCCAAGCCGCAGATCCTGCGCGCGATCACCCAGGAGCTCCCCCACGCGGGTAACGAGCGTGACACGTTCATCGCGGTGCTGACGCGGGCGGGCGAGGACGGCGCCGACGCGCTGATCGAGCAGATCGCGGCGATCTCGGGACAGAACGAGCGCCGCGTCTACTTCGACGCGCTGCTCCAGCTCCAGGCGGGTGTGCCGACCCTGATTCACATGCTCGGCGACGCACGCTGGTTCGTGGCGCGCAACGCGGCGGAGCTGCTGGGGGAGATGCAGGCGCGCGAGGCCGAGCCGCAGCTGACGGAGCTGCTGCGTCATCCGGACGACCGGGTGCGCCGCGCCGCGACGAGCGCGCTGATGCGGCTCGGCACGACGCGCGCGATGAACGCGATCCAGGAAGCGCTCAAGGACGGCGCGCCAGCGATGCGCATTCAGGCCGCAGCGGCGTTGGTGTCGCGCAAGGACATGAAGACGGCGGCCATGCTCGTGCGCGCGCTCGACGAGGAGAAGGACGACGAGGTCCAGGCGGCGTTCATCCTCGCACTCGGCAAGCTGGCAACGCCGGACGCGGTGCAGCGCCTGCTCAAAGCAGTAGAGGCGGAGCGCGGACTCTTCAAGAAGAAGTCGACGGCGTTCCGGGTGGCGGCGGTGCAGGGGCTCGCCGAGGCACGCACGCCGGAAGCGATCGAGACGCTGAAGTCGCTCCAGGGTGACAAGGACAGGGACGTCAACGCGGCGGTGACGCACGCGCTCGCGCGCATCGTGCAGGCGAGCGCGACGCCCGCGGCGGCGAAGGCCTGACGGCGCCTTGAACTGCAGGGAGTCGGACACTACGATCATTCATCCGACGCCTTGCGCTCCGCGGGAGCTCGACTGGCGCGTTCAGCTCGACAGGTTCGTCCGGAAGCGCCAGTGACCCTGGAAGATCAGATGCCCGTGCAGAGCGAAGAAGAAGCCCGCTGGAAGCGGGAGGCGGAGTTCTTCGACCGTGAGGCGGAGGCGGCGATGTCCCGCATCCAGCCCGTGCCGCCGGAGACGTTGAAGCGCTATGGCCAGCTTCGCCGCCGACGGTTCAACAAGGAGTTCCGCTTCCGGATCCTCGGCTCCCTCGCCGGCAAATCGGTGCTCGACGTCGGCTGTGGCGACGGGATCAACGCCATGAATCTCGCGATGCTCGGCGCGCGCGTCACGGGCATCGACATCTCGGCCAAGGCGATCGAGCTGGC
>DATFOL010000290.1:0-2171 GCA_035265545.1 Gemmatimonadaceae bacterium
GACCATCAAAGACTTTGGGATCGTGGATGGAGGGAGCCTTGTGCGGTCCCAGGCATCTCGACCCGGAGCGGAGCGATCCGGCTCTTCTGCAGTTCAAATCCGTTCAATCCGTGTTCCTGTTGTTTGATCGCCTGTAGCGGCTCGTTGAGCGATCAAGTCCAAGCCACGGCCACTTCACTGCGACCACTCCGAAGGCTCTCGATCCCACCGGTGCTTTCGCAGCTCCGCGAGTAGCTCGCCCAACAGCGGCGGCGCGTCGCTCGCGGCGATGTTCGACTTCACGTGTGACGGCCTCCGCATCCCCGGGATGATCGTGCCGACGTCCGGGTTCGCGAGGATGAACCGCAACGCCATGTCGGGCATCGACGAGCCGCTGGGCACCAGCGGCTTCAACGCGTCGGCACGCTCCACCGTGGGGATCAGGTTCTCCGGCACGAAGTAGGTATTCCGCCAATCGCCCTCCGGCCATCGTGTGTCCTTCGTCAGCGTGCCAGTGAGAGAGCCCTCGTCGAAGGGCACGCGCGCGATCACACCGACGTCGAGCTCGCGGCACAGGGGAAAGAGCTCGTCCTCGGGCGCCTGATCGAAGATGTTGTAGATCACCTGCACCGCGTCCACGAGCCCCGTGCGCAGCGTTCGCAGCCCGTTCCACGGCTCCCACCGGTTGACGCTCACCCCGATCGCGTGCACGAGACCCTCGCGCTTGAGGTCGTCCATCGCGCGCTGCCAGCGGTCGTCGTCCGCCCAGTCATCCTCCCACACGTGGAATTGCAGCAGGTCGATGTGCGGCCGGTTCAGGTTCTTCAGGCTCTTCTCCGCATATTCGCGGATGTAGTCGGACGGAAAGACCTCGTCGAGCGACGACCCGCGGCGCGACGGCCACTTTCGATTCTTGGGCGGGATCTTTGTCGCGGCGTACAGCGTTTTCCCCGCATTGGACGCCATCAGTTGGCCGAGCAGGTGCTCGCTGTGGCCGTCGCCGTAGGCCCATGCCGTGTCGAAGAAGTTGCAGCCGAGGTCGACCGACTGCTGGAGCGCCGTGAGCGACTCGGCGTCGTCGGACTCCGTCCACCCCGCCATCCCCCACATGCCGTACCCGATCTCGCTCACCTGCCAGCCGGTCCGGCCGAACCTGCGGTATTTCATCGTGCACTCCCTTGTCCGTGGTGTCGTCGCGCGAGGCGAGCGGCGGAAAGATCGCTCGCCGCACGACGGAAAGGGTAGCGCCAAGGGTCCCGCAACCTGCGCCGCGCGGACGCGAGCGCTAACTTGAATCTGCCCGTACCGCGAGGAGAAGCATGAAGGCCGTCCTGCTGATCGACCACGGCTCGCGCCGCGACGCGGCGAACGAGATGATGAACTGCATGGCCAACCTGGTCCAGGCGATGGCCGGTCCCGACGTCGTCGTGCGGTACGCGCACATGGAGCTGTGCGAGCCGTCCATCTCGGCTGGCGTCCGCGAGTGCGTCGAAGCGGGAGCGACCGAGCTGATCGTCTTCCCCTACATGCTCTCTCCGGGCAAGCACTCCACCGGCGACATCCCGCGGATGGTCGCCGAGGCGGCCGCTCCCTTCCCCACCCTCGCTGTTCGCGTCACGAGTGCGTTCGGGGTGCACGAGAAGCTCGCGGAGCTGATCCTCGGCCGCGCGGGGCTCCCGGTGGCGCACCCGTTCACGGGCGAGGAGGCGACGCGCTGCTGGCATTCGTCACAGTCCGGAACGGCGTGTGGGGATGCCTGCCGCTGCCATCCCGTAAGCGAGCCCGCGGCGACGGCGCGCACCGGGATCGCGGCCGACTGACGCCGGTCATCCTTCACCCAAGCGATCCATGTCCAGCGAGAGCGCGACCGACCTTCGCCCCGCGCTGACGCGGCTGTCGGACGACGAGGTCGCATTCCGCGATGCCGTCGCCGCGTTTGCCCAGGACGAGGTGAAGCCGCGGGTGAACGAGATGGAGCGCGCCGGGCGAATCGATTCCGCGCTCGTCGAGCAGTATTTCGCGATGGGCCTCATGGGGATCGAAGTGCCCGAGCAGTACGGCGGCTCGGCGGGATCACTCATGATGGTGACGCTCGCCGTGGAAGAGGTGAGCAAGGTGGACGGCGCGGCCGCGATCATGATCGACGTACAGAATACGCTGGTGAACTACCCGATCGCGCGGTACGGCACCGA
>DATFOL010000291.1:0-6375 GCA_035265545.1 Gemmatimonadaceae bacterium
ACCCACAGCTACTCGTTGACCGCGGCAGCCGAGTACTTCCTCTCGAGCGCCTACGCTCCAGCGTTGCGAGCGATACTCGAAACGCTGCGCGAGGAGCTCAATGGTGGGTTGTCGCCGTGGCTGTACCGAGCGGGGGCCGCGCTGGCTCGCCAGCAACCATCGTCGACTCGACGATCCGGCGAGGTCACCGCTGGCCTGGAGCTGCTTCGAGGGCTCGGCGCGGTCGCGAGCACCGAGCGGGACGGGCATGATACCATCGTTCGGACCGCGTGCTGCCCACTAGCGGCGGCGACGCGAACGACGTCGGAAGGCTGCAAGCTTCTCGAGGGGGCGCTGGCTGCGACGCTGCCTTCGCATCGCGTGCGCGAGCGCTGCGAGCGTGGAGAGCATCCGCGCTGTGCCTTCGTCGTGAGTCGGGCACCAGCTGGGCGCTCGGCCGGCGCAAGCTGACTCAGAGGCGCATCGGCTATACGGCTTTTCTCGGAGCTCTAGGTGCTCGCGGGATTGGCTCGCAGCCACCGATCGAGCAACCGCAGCCGCAGATGCACCAGTTGATCGTTCACGCTCGACGTTCGGTCGATACGCGGTATCGCTCCCACGTCGACGTATCGTGCGAACGTCTCGCACGGCACGAACTCCGCCGGCCCGCGCGACCACCATTGGGCCAGTCGCGCCTCGTACAATCCAGGCAGGCCGCGCTTCGGCGCGCAACGAACGACGTCGGGCACGAGGCCGCGCGCCGCCTCGCGGAGCAACCGCTTCTGCTGCATCCAGGGAATCGGCGGGACCGCGAGCGCAAACTCGATCAGCCGTCGATCGAGGTACGGGAGCCGAACGTCGATCGGCACGTCATGAAAGCCGGCGTCGAGCGATTCGAGGAATGGCTGCCAGTGATACTGATCCAGACGGCGCGCGACCTCGGAGCGCGTCGGGTGACTGGGCTGCGCGCGCTCACGCACGCGCTCCGCGCGGCGCACCCGGAGATCGGCGCGCAGCCATGCCGGGCCACCGAGCGCACCATCGTCTCGCGCGGCGTTCCGGCCGCGGATCAGGTCGCGCACGCCGAGGAACGGTCGCCGCCGTTCACGCCACAGGTAACCGACGACGTCGAGCGCGATTCGCGGCGCCGATTCGCCGCGAAGGAGATCGGCGAGATGCGGCGGGGCCATCCACGCGTCGGGATCCTCTCCCCAGAACGCGACCGGTGCATGCGCGCTGGCGCGGCGGAGCTCGTCCTGGAGCGCGAGCGCGTCTGGATCGCTCGTCGGCTCGGGCGTATCGCTCACCGGATGCGACGTCCCTTCGCGATAGCCATAGTCGTCCACGTCGACGAGCACGTGTGGGATGCCGAGCGATTCGGCGGCTATTTCGGCGCGGCGCGTCTCGTCGGAAGGTACGAGCGTCGGAAGGTGCGACGTCCGCACGACCAGTCGCGTACGATCCTCCAGTTGCCGCGCGGCGATCGCGGCGAGAGTGGTCGAGTCGATCCCACCGCTCATGAACACCGTGAGCGACGGCGAGCGGAGTCGGTCTCGCACGCTCACCTCGAGTAGATCACGGAACTGAGCGACGACGGTCGCCGCGTCGCGGGAGCGGTCGATCGACGGTGCCGGGAGCGTCCAGTAGCGGTGCAGCTCCTCGCGACCGTCGGGGAGCAATCGCAGGGTGTGCGCGGGCGGTACGCGCCGCACCGCGCGGTAGGTCGTCGTTGCGGGGTCCTCGTTGAACCCTTCCGCGACGAAGTCCGCGATCGCGTCCTCGTCGAGATCGCGCGGCACGCCGGCGTCCAGCAGTGCGCCGAGCGTGTTGGACACGAGCAGGCGATCGGCGTCGCGGTGATGGAAGAGCATCCGCACGCCGAACGGATCGCGCACGAGCGTCGTGACGTGCGACTCGCCGTCGTGCACGACGACGCTGAAGTCGCCGAGCACGCGCGCGGGGGCATCACGCTCCCAGGCGAGCCACGACTGGGCGAAGAGCTGGATGTCCGGATCGTCCACCGACACATTGGTGCCGGTCCGTCGCAGCATGTCGACGAGCGCTTCCCGCGCGTCGACGCGGACGTGGCCCGCGACGAGGAACCGGCCCGCGGTGCCCCACGTCGGCGCCAGTCGCGGATCGCCGGTGTCCAGCAGCGCGGCGACAGCGCCGAACGATCCATCCTGCATCACGCTCGCACCGTGCGGCCCTCGACGGCGCAGCGCGGGCAGCATGGCCTGCAGCTCGGCGGGGTCGACGATCGCGGCGGGTGGCCGGATCACGACGGCGTAGCCGGTCATGGAACGACGGCGGCGCTAGCCACCACCGCCGCGCAGCCGCTGGAGCAGCCCATACCCCGTCGGCCACGACCCGAGGCCGCTCGAGCTGTTGATGTGCCCCGCGTCGCCGACGTCCACGAGCTCGCTCCCCCACGCCGCGGCGTACTCGCGCGCGCGCTCGATCGTGACGTACCGGTCGTCGCGGCTCGCCACGACGATGCTCGGGAATGGCAGCCGCACGAGTGGCATCGGCGCGAAGCCGGTCGGACCTTCAGGATAGCTCGGCCCTTCCGGATCACTCGGCGCCACGAGCAGCGCGCCGCGTACCCGCTCCAGGTTCGCCGCCGGAGCGTCGCGCCCCCAGTGGGCCACCAGCGCGCACGCCGAGCTGTGGGCTACGAGCAGCACCGGGTCCGCGGAATGGGCGATCGCATCGTCCAGCGTCGCGACCCAGTCGGCGCAGCGCGGCGTCTCCCACTCCGCCTGCGCTACACGGCGGCACGTCGGATCCAACCCTTCCCACAGGGTCTGCCAGTGATTGGGGCCGGAGCTCGAGAGACCGGGCAGAATCAGCGCCTGGACACGCTCGGAGGAGGTCGTCATGCGCGCAATATACGCCGCACGATCAGGCCGGCACGTGCACCCGCTCCTTGATGTGCTTCAGATTCGCGACGATGGTGAACGTCATCACCACGAGCAGCGACCACGAGCTCCACTTGCTCCAGTGCACCGCCGTCCACGCGCCGAGCTGGTCGGGATAGCGCCAGATGCTGAAGAAGGTGCTGATGTTCTCGGCGAGCCAGATGAAGAAGCCGATGAGCACGAACGAGGCGAGCAGGGGCATGCTGCGATCGCGGTCGTAGGGGCGGAAGATCACCTGGGTCCGCGCGTAGAGCCCGAGCGCGCACGCGGCGAGATACCAGCGGTAATCGCCGATGAAATGGTGAGTGAAGAAGTTGGCGTAGATGGCGATCGCCAGCGCCCACGCCATCCAGTACGGCGGATGATGGCGGATGCGCAGGTCGAACAGCCGCCACGCCTGGATGACGTAGCTGCCCACCGCCGCGTACATGAAGCCCGAGAAGAGGGGCACGCCGAACAGCTTCGTGTAGGCGAAGTCGGGATAGCTCCACGAGCCGATCGCGGGTGACGTCTTGAACAGCTCGAGGCAGAACCCGATGAGGTGGAAGAGGGTGATCGCCTTCACCTCGTCCCGGCTCTCGAGTCCGGCCCAGAGCATCCACCCCTGAATCGCGATCGCGATCACGAGCAGCAGGTCGTACCGTGGGACGCCGAACAGGCCCGCACGCGGGACGAGGAACACCGCGGCGAAGAACAGGCCGACGAACAGGCAGGCGCGCACCTGCTTGACGCCGAAGTAGAGGAACTCCACGAGCGCGCGCCGCAGCCCGGAGAGCTCGGGCCGCGCGGGGATGGCGACGAAGTGTGCGTCGAGCGTGCGAAGCATGGCCGCCGAAGGGAGCTATACCTCGATCTTCCGCCCCGAAACCGGCGTTCGCCGTTTCGTGCCGCGTGCTGGCGGCGCCGGCAGCCAGAGCGCGAACCGCGAGCCCTCTCCCTGCACGCTCTCCACCGTCAGGTCGCCGCCCATCAGCCGCGCCAACCGCCGGCTGATCGTCAGACCGAGCCCCGTCCCCGAATGCGCACGCGTGTACCCGCCGTCGCCCTGCACGAACGGCTGGAAGATCCGCTCGTGCATCTCCGGCGCGATCCCGATCCCGCTGTCTTCGACGGTGAGGTAGGTCCATTCGCCGTCCGTCGTCGCCTCGATGTCCACGGTCGGACGCTTCACCTGCCCACAGTCCACGGTCACGCGCCCGCCACTCGGCGTGAACTTCACCGCGTTCGAGAGCAGATTCACCAGCACCTGCTCCACGCGGTGGGAATCACCCAGGTAGGTCGTGCCGGGTGTCCCCTGGCAGCGTTCGCTCAGCCTGACTCCCTTGACGAGCGCCTGCGGACGCACGAGCGCGAGTGCGGATTGCACCGTCTCGCACGCGACGGCGATGGCGCTTCCCACCGTCAGCCGCCCAGCCTCGATCTTCGACAGGTCGAGGATGTCGTCGATCAGCTCGCGCAGATGCCGCCCGCTCGCGGCGATGCGGTCGAGCTGCGCGCTCTGCTCCTGCGTCACGGGGCCGACGATCCCCATCGCGAGCAGCTGGGTGTAGCCGAGGATGGCGTTGATCGGTGTGCGGATCTCGTGACTCACCGTCGCGAGAAACTCCGACTTCGATCGGTTGGCCGACTCGGCGAGCGCGCGCGCCTCGTTCGCCGACTGGAGCGCGCGCGCCAGCTCCTCGTTCGTCATCTTGAGCCGCGCCGCCAGCGACTCGGCGTCGGCCCGCGCGCCCTCCGCCTCGCTCAACAGCCGCATCCGCTCCGCCGCGCCACGCCGCACGCGCGCGATCTCGAGCTGGGTGCGCACCCGCGCGAGCAGCTCGCGCGCCGTGAATGGCTTGACGAGATAGTCGTCGGCGCCCGCCTCGAGCCCCTCGACGGTCGAATCCTCGCCCGCGCGCGCCGACACGAGGATCACCGGAATGGCTTCCGTCGTGATGTCGGCGCGCAGCGCGCGCAGCAGCCCGAAGCCGTCGAGACCCGGCATCATGGCGTCGCTCACGATGACGTCCGGCCGCCGCTTCCTCACCGCTGCCAATGCGGCGAGTCCGTTCGACTCGGTGCGCACGAGGTAGTGCGCGCCGAGCAGGCGCGCGAAGTACGCCCGCATGTCGGCGTTGTCGTCCACGACGAGCACGGTCGACGCAGCGACGGTCGTGGCGGGGCTCGCATCCGGCTCGGGCAGCCAGCGCAGCGCCTCCTCCACGTATGCGCTCCCACTGATCGCCGTCGAGGCACTGCCGGCCGTCGAGACACGGCTCGCGGTTGCGCGCACGTGCTCGGGGGGCAGGTGCGCGCTCCCGAACGGGATGCGGATCGTGAACGTCGTCCCTTCGCCCTCGCGGCTCGCCACATCGATGGTTCCGCCGTGCAGCCGCACGAGCTCCTGCACGAGCGCCAGCCCGATCCCGGATCCCTCGTGGGTGCGCGCCCGCGCACCGGCCACCCGATGGAAGCGCTCGAACACGTGCGGCAGCTGCTCGGCGGGGATGCCGACGCCGGTGTCGTGCACCTCCAGCGTGGCGTGCTCTCCCTTGGCGCGCATCCGAACCGAGATCCCGCCGTCGAACGTGTGCTTGAACGCGTTCGAGAGCAGGTTGAGCACGATCTTCTCCCACATCGCGCGATCGGCGTACACCGGCTCGGACAGGGGCGGACAATCCACCGTGAACGCGAGCCCGGCGCGCTCGCACGCCGAGCGGAACGAGCTGGCGAGATCGGTCACGTACGCCGAGAGGTCGATCGGCTCGTAGCTCGCTTCCGCGCGACCGGCCTGGATGCGCGAGAAGTCGAGGAGGCTGTTCACGAGCTTGAGCAGGCGCAGCGCGTTCCGGTGCGCCACCTCGAGCTGCTCCTTCTGCGCGGGGCGCAGCGGCCCCTGCACGCCCGCGAGCAGATCGCTCGTGGGTCCGAGCATCAGCGTGAGCGGCGTGCGGAACTCGTGGCTCACGTTGGAGAAGAACTCGGTCTTCGCGCGATCGAGCTCGGCGAGCACCTCGGCGCGCCGGCGCTCTTCCTCGTACGCCTGCGCATTGCGCACCGCGACCGAGACCTGGGCCGCCAGCAGGTCGTAGAACGAGCGGTAGCCATCGTCGAGCGCGCGGTTGGGGCTCACCCCGGCGACGATGACGCCGAGCGGCTGTCCCTGCCCCGCCGAGGCGATCGGCATCACGAGCGCCGAGCGAACGGGCTCCGCCCACGGTCCGCCCTCGATGGCGACGTGGCGGTCCACCTGGTCGATGAAGATCGTCGCACCGTGCGCCGCCTCAGCGATGCGCCAGGGAGCCGCGTCGCTACCGGTCGAGAGATCGATCGCGATCGGGCAGGCCGGCGCATCGGGTGGCGGACCGAACGCCCCGCGCAGACCGAGCGCTCCGCTCTCCGGATCGCGGACGTACACGAGGGCGAACGGCACGTCGAGCTGGTGCGCCGCCAGCGTGTCGGCGAGCGCGCGGCACGCGACGTCCACGCTGCG
>DATFOL010000292.1:0-4492 GCA_035265545.1 Gemmatimonadaceae bacterium
AAGCACAAAACCCCTCGCGCGGAGGGGTTCGCCCTGGTGCACGAGAGGTCTTGTCATGGTCGGGGCGACTGGATTTGAACCAGCGACCTCCTGCTCCCGAAGCAGGCGCGCTACCGGGCTACGCTACGCCCCGCCGAACAGACGGTACAGAGAACTCGCCGATGCGCCCGTAGGGATTCGAACCCCAAACCTTCTGATCCGTAGTCAGATGCTCTATCCAATTGAGCTACGGGCGCTCACGGAACGACGCCGCATTGCGGCCTGAAAAAGACCGAATGCAGACACGGATAATAGAGGGCGCGCGGCAGTCGGTCAACCCGACTGCGGCGCCACGCCCGGGCAAGAGAAAGCCCCCGGCAACGCGCCGGGGGCAACCGTATGGGCGGTACAAGACTCGAACTTGTGACCTCCACGATGTCAACGTGGCGCTCTAACCAACTGAGCTAACCGCCCTCGTGACGTGCGGCCATTCGCTCCGCCGCGCCCTCCCGTCATCGACTCTCTCACTGATGTCGCGTCCGTGGCGACGACAGAGCGGGAAACGGGACTCGAACCCGCGACCCCAACCTTGGCAAGGTTGTGCTCTACCAACTGAGCTATTCCCGCGTGTTACGCGCTTCCGATCGGTGCGGACTCCGAGTCGCGATCGGTCATCGACGCACGCACCGACGAAGGCAAACATTCGCTTACTGCGCCGGCCCAGTGGAGGCGAGGGGAATCGAACCCCTGACCTCTTGAATGCCATTCAAGCGCTCTCCCAACTGAGCTACGCCCCCGGGGCCCCTCTGGAAACGCCAAACGAACGTTCCCATCAGGAACCGCGAAGAATAGCCGAGGGTATATCTGGTGTCAAGAAATCGGGGCTAGCGGAACGCACTTCGGCCGGTATTTTGCACGCGGCAGGATGACATGCTGACCGATGGTTCACTCGGTGTCTGTCGCTCGTGCACCTGCAATCGCGTTCGCCGCTGCGAAATCATTCACTGCAGCAGTGCGACGCCGCCGCTCGACCGGTTCACGGATGCTCCGCTGTCGTGTGTCTCGGCCGTCGCTGCTCATAGATGCCCTACTCCAACGTAGGACCAGTTCGAGGCCCTCATGACCGAAGTTAAGAAGCCACGGCGCCGCCGCGCGGCACCCGCTGGGATCGCACCCAACGAGCCCGAGCGCGACATCCTGGACCAGTATCTCTATGAAGTCTCCACGTACCCTCTGCTCAAGGGAACGGAGGAGATCGAGCTGGCGAAGAAGATCCGCTCCGGCGATCAGGATGCGCTGCAGGAGCTCGTCAAGCGCAACCTGCGCTTCGTGATCTCGGTGGCCAAGAAGTATCAGAACCGAGGACTCCCGCTCATCGATCTCATCGGCGAGGGGAACGTCGGACTGCTCACCGCTGCTCGGAAGTTCGATCCCGATCAGGGTGTGAAGTTCATCTCGTACGCCGTCTGGTGGATTCGTCAGGCGATCCTCTCCGCGCTCGCTCGCCAGGGACGCACCGTCCGTGTTCCGTTGAACCGCACGGCGGACCTGTCGCGCATCATCAAGGCGAGCGAGATCCTGCGTCAGAAGCTCAACCGTGAGCCGAGCCCCGAGGAGCTGTCACAGCTCACCGGCCTCTCGGTCGACGTCGTGCAGTCGTTGGCGGCGCTCAACACGAGCGACGTCCGCCTCGATGCGCCGATGGACCCCGAGGGCGACCGATCGCTCATCGAGCGCTTCGTCGCCGACGAGATGCCCGACACCGAGGAGGAGGCCATGAACCGCTTCCTCACCGACGAGATCGAGCAGGCGCTCTCGACGCTTCCCCCTCGGGACGCGAAGGTGCTGCGGCTGTATTTCGGACTGGAGGGGGGACGCGAGCACACGTTGGAGGAGATCGGCTCGATGCTTGGCGTCACGCGCGAGCGCGTACGGCAGCTCCGCGACCGGGCGCTCAAGCGACTGCGCGAAGGGGACGTCGGCCGAGCGCTGGGCAGCTTCGCGGCCTAACGGCTGTTGTCGATGACCCGTTAACGGTTCCCTGGAACCGCGGCTTCGATTCGGGGCGGCCATCGGCCGCCCCGTTTTTCTTGACCCTGGACACCTGGCCTCGCCACGCGGGTCTGGCACCCGGCGTGCTCTCGCATCACTTTTCTGCTGTCGGCATGGACGGAGTGTCCTGGCTCAGGCCGATCACCGCTCGCTGATAACCGGTCACCGCCGTCTATGATCCAGCTGAAAAACGTTCACAAGGCCTTCGGGCCAAAGCGTGTGCTGGATGGCTTCACCCTCGATGTGCCCGAGGGGGAGACGATGGTCATCATCGGGTACTCGGGTACCGGAAAGTCGGTGGCGATCAAGCACATCGTGGGTCTGCTCGAGCCCGATTCCGGCGAGGTCTGGGTCGATGGGGTGAACGTGCCCGAGCTCTCCCGGAGGGATCTCTACGCCCTCCGAGCCCGCATCGGATACGTCTTCCAGTTCGCCGCGCTCTTTGACTCCTACTCAATCGGGGAAAACGTCGCGATGGGGCTCCGGAAGCAGGGCGAGCTCGGCGAGCGAGAGATCAACCAGCGCGTCGACGAAGCGCTGGATCTCGTCGACCTGCCGAACGTTCGCGATCGGTTCCCCGCTGAGCTCTCGGGAGGCATGCGCAAGCGTGTGGGTATCGCCCGCGCCATCGCCCTCCGGCCCAAGTACATCCTCTACGACGAGCCGACGACGGGGCTCGACCCGGTCACGAGCGCAGTCATCGACCAACTCATGGTTCGGATGCGCGAGAAGCTCCACGTCACGGGGATCGTCATCACGCACGACATGCGTAGCGCGTTCACTGTGGGGACGCGGATCGCGATGCTTTACCAGGGGCGGGTCCGGTGGGAGGGCGCGATCGACGCGATCAAGTCGACCGACGATCCGATCGTACGCCAGTTCGTCGAAGGGCGTCCGACCGAGGACGAGGGCGGGGTACCGGGTGGCGCCATCGTGGCCGGCGTCTGACGAGAGGGACGATGACTCGCGCGCGCGCCCAGCGAGAGACGTCGGCCGGTGGAGTCGTGTATCGGCTGCACGAGGGGCGCGCGCTGTTTCTGCTCATCAAGGACAGCTACCAGAACTGGGGGTTCCCCAAGGGGCACCTCGAGTCGGGGGAACGCGCGGAGGATGCCGCGCTCCGCGAAGTGCGCGAAGAGACCGGAATCGACGATCTCGCGCTGTGCGGGCAGATCGAGACGATCGACTGGTACTTCCGCTTCCGTGGGCAGCTGATCCACAAGGTCTGCCACTTCTACCTGATGCAGACCTCCCAGGCCACTACCAATCCACAGCACGCGGAGGGGATCACTGCCTGTCGATGGGTCGCATACGACGAGGCACGGTCAGCCATCTCGTACGCGAACGCGCGCAAAGTGCTGGGGCGGGCGCACGAGATGATCGTCGGACCAGCTGCGCGAGCGGAGGATCCCGTCCTTCCGAGCCCTTCCCAACGCGAGCTGCAGCTCGGACTACCTCTCGACATTCCGCGCCGCGGAGATCGGTCGTGACGGCGGCGAAGGCTGGTGAGCGGACGCTGCCGCTGAGGCCGAGCGCGCCGCCACCGGTCGTCCTGCTCCACTCGTCGCGCGAGCGGGCGCGGGCCGTGGCGCGCGCCTCCTTCCCTCGACGGCGGGCTCGGCTCCTGATGGCAAAGAGCCCGGAGGAGCTGGAGCACACCTTCCGCACGTCGTTGGTGGATGCGGCCATCATCGATCTCGCCGGGGCGGGCGAGGAGACGTGGCGCGCCGCGCGCCTGGCGCGTGAGTTCCCGAGCGTGCCCTTTTTCGGGCTCACGACGCTCCGGGCCTCCGAGTCTCCGGCACTGGCACAATGCGCGGCGCTGGACTTCGCCGACGTGCTGGTGGAAGCGGTCGACGACAACGTGCTCCGACACCTCGTGATCCGGCAGGCATTCTCGACGCGGTTCGCCGTCGCGCTCTCCGAGCCGCCGGAGGCGCTCGCGCTGTCGACGCCGCTCCAACAGCAGGCGTGGCGGTGCATCGTGGGGTGGGCCGGCCGCCCAGTGCGCACCCAACTCCTGGCCGACGCGTTGAAGGTGACTCGCGAGCATCTCAGCCGCACGTTCGCGGCGGAGGGTGCTCCGAACCTCAAGCGAGTGATCGATCTGGTCCGCCTGATCGCGGCGGCGGAGCTGGCGAAGAATCCGGGCTACGACGTGCGAGATGTGGCCGAGGTGCTGGACTTCGCGAGCTCATCGCACCTGTCGAGCACCGCACAGCGGATCGTCGGCACGAAGCCGACTTCGCTCGCTCGCCTGCGGGCGGTGGACCTCATCGAGCGGTTCACGCGGGGGCACGGACGGAGTCGCGGGTAGCGGCTGCCGTCGCGCCGAGGGTGGGTGCAGGCGATTCGTGTTCGGCGATCTGCCGATCCAGGTAGACGAGATAGCCAGTGAGCAGGCGCGCCACCTGGGCGCCGCGCGAGGTGAGCTCGCTGTAGGTGCCTGCGGCGAGCAGCT
>DATFOL010000293.1:0-12715 GCA_035265545.1 Gemmatimonadaceae bacterium
GCCGCCGGTTCGTGCAGCGACCCGCAGGGGCCGCTCCTGGAGAGCGGCCCCAACTACTTGCGCGTCCAGAGTGACGCGGGCGATCCGGTGGGCGGCGGCCAGAGCTACGACTATACCGCGGCCAATGCCCTGATCGCGGTCGACCACCGTTTCGCGGGGATTGCCGCGCTCAATCTCGCGATCACCGCAGCTGACCGGTGGAGCATCTACCTCTATCCTCCCGATCGGTACAGCGAGCTCGTTGCCGGATCGAACGAGAACGCGCGGTCGTTCCCTGCCGATCCGACCCAGCCGAGGATCTCCGTCGCGAGGCAGAGCACCGTCGGCACGTGCGCGCAAGCCACGGGTCGATTCACCATCGTGAGGGTCGAGTACGTCCCCAACAGCAAGGTCGACTACCCCCCGAGCGGCGTCCTCGCCGCCATCGATGCGACCTTCGAGCAACGGTGTACGGGCGCGAGCGGCTCACTCCGTGGCACGATCCATTGGCGGGCGGAATGACGTGACCGCGCGCAGATTCCAACCATGTCTCTCGCCATCGAAACGACTGAACTGGTCAAGCACTTCGGCGACACCAAAGCTGTAAACGGCATCGACCTCCAGGTCGAGCGCGGCGCCGTGTACGGTCTTCTCGGACCCAACGGCGCCGGCAAGACCACCACCATCCGCGTCCTCAGCACGCTGCTCCGTCCCGACGGCGGCATCGCGCGCGTGCTCGGCCACGACGTCGCGCGCGAGCCCGCGAAGGTGCGCGAGCGCGTCTGTCTCACGGGGCAGTTCGCGTCGATCGACGAGGACCTCACCGGCCACGAGAACCTCGTGCTCGTCGCGCGGCTGTTCGGCTATGGCTGGAAGCCGGCGCGCGCCCGCGCCGACGAGCTGCTCGCCGCGTTCGACCTCGTCGAGGCCGCGGCCAAGCAGGTACGCGAATACTCCGGCGGCATGCGGCGTCGGCTCGACATCGCGGCCAGCCTCGTCGTCACTCCGGAAGTGCTCTTCCTCGACGAGCCCACCACGGGGCTCGACCCGCGCAGCCGCAACCAGGTGTGGGACATCGTCCGCACGATCGCGGCCGGCGGCACCACGGTGCTCCTCACCACGCAGTACCTCGAGGAGGCCGACCGGCTCGCGAACCGGCTCGCCGTGATCGACCACGGCAAGCTCATCGCCGAGGGGACGAGCCGCGAGCTCAAGAGCTCCGTTGGGAGTAACACGCTGCACCTCCGGCTCGAAGACGCCGATCGGCTCACCGAAGCGGAGCGCATCCTGCGCGACGTGCTCGGCGAGGGAGTGCACAACGGCACGGACGCCCATACCCTCACCGCGCGGGTCGACGGCAACGGTCGCGTGCACGAGGCGCTGGCTGCACTGACTTCGGCCGGCGTCGGCGTGGCGGAGCTCACCCTCGGGCAGCCGAGCCTCGACGACGTGTTCTTCGCGCTCACGGGGAAGATCAACGCGACCGGTGAACAGGAGGCCGTCGCATGAGCATGCTCGCAACCACCCCGCGGCCGCGCGCCGCGAGTCCCTGGGCGGCGACGATCACCCTCGGCTGGCGGGCGATGTTGAAGATCAAGCATGTCCCCTTCCAGCTGTTCGACGTGACGGCGTTCCCGCTGATGATGACGCTGATGTTCACCTACCTGTTCGGCGGCGCGCTGGCCGGGAGCGTGAAGCAGTACGTGCAGTACCTCATCCCGGGGATCGTGGTGCAGACCATCGTTTTCATCACCGTCTACACCGGCGTCGGACTCAACACCGACATCACGAAGGGCCTGTTCGACCGCTTCCGCTCCGTGCCCATCTGGCAGCCGGCGCCGATCTTCGGCGCGCTGCTCGGCGACGTGTTCCGCTACTCGCTCGCCGCGACGATGGTGATCACGCTCGGCATCATCATCGGATTCCGGCCAGCAGCGGGGCTGCTCGGCGTCGTGGCCGCGGTGGCGCTGATCATCGTGTTCGCGATGTCGCTCTCGTGGATGTGGATCATCGTCGGCATGCTCGTGAAGTCACCGGAGTCGGTGATGACGTCGAGCTTCCTGCTGCTGTTCCCACTGACGATGGCGAGCAACATCTTCGTCGACCCGAAGACGATGCCTCGGCTACTCCAGGTGCTGGTGTCGGTCAATCCGGTGTCGCACCTCGCGAACGCGTCGCGCGGGTTGATGCACGGAATAGTGGACATGGAGGACGTCGTGAACGTGCTCATCGCGACGGCCGTGATCACTGCCGTGTTCGCGCCCATCGCGCTCCGGATGTATCACCGGGAGCGGTAGGGTCGCGCGCAGCCGAACCCATCTCCTTCGCCACCGGTTGCCATGTGGTCACGCGGTGCCGCTGACGTCGTCCTCGTCGTCCACCTGGCATTCGTCCTCTTCGTCGTGCTCGGCGGCCTCCTCGTCCTGCGCTGGCCCCGCGTCGCCTGGGCGCACGTGCCGGTCGCACTCTATGGCGCCGCGATCGAGTTCATCGGCTTCATCTGCCCGCTGACTCCGCTCGAGGTGTGGCTGCGACAGCGCGGCGGCGAGGCGGGCTACCGCGGCGGCTTCGTCGAGCACTACATCACAGCGGCGCTGTATCCGACGGGACTGACTCGCGAGGTGCAGCTCGCGCTGGGCGCCGCGGTGCTCGTGCTGAACGGGATCGTCTATGCCGTCTGGCTTCGTCGGCGTCGGCGTCGAGGGGGCCAACGGATCCCGTGAGCACCACGGGACCTACATGGGGACGGGATGCGATGCCCGGTACGGACACCGGCGACATCTGGAGGTTGGAAATGGGAGCCGGAACTCGACACGGGGTATCGGAAGGCTCGTGGCGGGTGGATACTACGAGCCCTGCGGTCCCATCAGCGCTGACTGGATGCCCACATACTCATGTCGATCAATTCGGCGTGGCACGCCGCGCACCCCATGCCTGAACGAGCCAGCCTGTCGGACCGGGTGAAGTGGCATGTTGCCCACGCCGAACAGTGTGGGTGTCGTCCCATCCCGAAATCAGTGCAGCGCGAGTTGCAGCGCGTCGCGAGTACCACGACTACGGATCGCGGCTGAACCCTGGCGTTCGTCGGCACCGAACACGTCGAACGGGCAACCTTCCGTCGACATTGCGAGGTCGAATACGACATCATCGTGGAGGGTGCTTTCATGACTCGCGAGAAACCGTCTCCGTTCATCGAGGCACGACTCCGTCGCCACGAGGCGCTGTCACGCTCTCGCTGTGCGCGGCGAGGACCGGGGGGTTCGCTTCAGCCGAGGCGTCGAGCCATCCTTGCCGGCGCGATTCTGCTTTGCACCTTGGCAAGTCGCGCCAGCTCGCAAGCCACCCTCGAGAACGACGAGATGCGTCTCGAGCTCATCGGCCTCAAGCAGTGGACGGTGCCGATGATCGAGGACTCCCTCCGCCGCTACGCGCCGCAGGACGCGCTGCTGTCGCACGCCTGCGCCGGCGTCCTGCGCGAGAAGCTCAAGTTCGCCGATGCCTCGGTGCAGTATTTCACGACGATAGTCGACGGAAAGCCGACGAAGCCGTTCCTGGCCGTGACGGTAGTGGAGCCTCAGGATTCAGCGCTCATCCGCTATCGCGGTCCCTTCCGCGACTCGTTGCCGGCTCGCCGCGCGTGGAGGTCCGTCCACCGCATCGTCGAGCAGCACAACCTCGCGTTCCAGGGAGCCATTCAGCGTCCCCACGTTCTGTGGGGTGACGCCCCTCTCCGCGCGGAGGATTCCACGGTCGCCCCCGCGCTGCCCCTCAGGAGGTTCCTTCGCTCACACCGCAGCGCGAAAGACCGACAGCTTGCGTTGACCACCCTTGCGACCGATGGCAACGACGGCAACCGCGTCGTCGCGATCGTGATCCTCGCCAACTTCGCTGACAGCGACTCCGTGTGGTGGGCCCTCACGGACGCGCTGCGAGATCCCGTGGGATCCGTCAGCGCTACCGCCGCCCAGGTGCTCACGACCCTGTACCGCCGAGCGCCGCGCAGGGTGGATTGGGCGCCCGCGGCACCGACGGTCCGGGCGATCCTGGATGGCACGAACCTCTTCGCGCACGACGAGATGATGGAAGTCCTCGCGGCGACGCGAGTCGATTCATCGCTCGCTCGGCCGCTGCTGAAGGACGGAGGCTACCTCGTGCTCGCGAAGCTGGGCTCCCAGGGGATGTCGCAGCGACAGGCGGCGCACCGGTTCCTCGTTCAGGTCGCGGGACGCGACCTCGGTGATAGTCCGGCAAGCTGGCGCGAGTGGCTACGTGGACTTTGATGTACGGGCTGACATCCGAACTGGAGCGCAGGCAATGCTCCTCATCTCGACCGCTACGCTTGCATGGACCGTCGTCGGAGTAGCGTCGGCGGTGATCGCGACGTCCATCGCGCGCGACCGGTGGATATCGAGCCTCGCGAGAAAAGCCACATGCGCGGAGGACACACATGAAGGGAGCCAAGAGCAGGATCCAACGACATCACGTTCGCCCGGCAGAAGAACTTCAAAGCCCTGCGTTCGTGGTCCAGTCGTTCGAAACATGGGATGCGTTCAAGCACGGCGTACGGAACGCATTGCCAGGAGCACACGACTACGACGTCTACAAGCGCTTTCTGTTTCGCGGCCAGGGGGATTCACGATGGCCCCTTCGCTCTACTTTCGATCGCAGTTACTCCGATGCTCAGGCGGCGAGCCGAGACACGCTTGCGAAGGAGCTCATTGCGGAGTTCTACGATGAGTGTGAGCGGATCGCGCCCTGGCGATATCCGATGACTGATCCGCGCGTGCTGGCGATGGCGCAGCACCATGGGTTGCCGACGCGCCTCCTGGACTGGTCGTTCAGTCCGTACGTCGCGGCGTACTTTGCCTTCTCGTGGTTCATGTTCGAGAAGGAAGGTGGGCAGACGGGTGACGTCGCGATCTGGGTTCTAAACCGGGAAGAAGTCGAACGCCAAGCGCCCGAGGGGCAGCTGCAGATCGTCTCGGTGCAGGACTTCGAGAACAACCGTCTCGGGAGTCAGTTCGGCCTCTTTACATATCTGAAGACCAATGAAAGCAACCTGGAGGATTATCTCACGAGTCCCGCCGTCAACCTCGGCTACGCTCTGACCAAGTTGGAGATCCCTCGATCAGAGGCCCGGCAAGCGCTTCAAGACTTGATCCTTATGGGCATCCACCACGGAACGATCTTCCCTGGCCGCGAGGGAATTGCTCACACGATCAAGCTGCGCAACCTGTTGAGGACATTCTGAAGAATTCACCACGCGCGTGTCAGGAATCTTAGAGTACTCTAAGCTTCCGCGCCTTTGCTTGACGACACTCTACATCCGCACGATTATCCCGCGTCGTGGGCGTCCCGTCTGCGCCGCTCCCCCGGTCGGTGTCCGTTGTGCTACCGGATTCGTGCCGGCGCTCCCGTCGGTCGGTTCGCACTGTCACCGTAGCTGCGATCATGGCATCGAGGAAGAAGGCGTCCGCACGCAAAACACGGCCTGCGCGTCGCTCCGCGTCAGCCGAGCTGCGCGCCGCCATCGCACTGGGAAAGCGAACGGCGAAGGAAGTTGAAGCAACCCGCGAGATCCAGCGGCGCACCCGTGCGCGGGCATTGCGCGGCGCGGAGCCGGTGCGGTTACCGGTCGCGCGTGCAGTGCCAGCTCGAGCGGCGTCCACGCTCGGTGTATTCGCGTCGGTCGGAACTCTGATCGCTGAAGGCGACTCGTGGTTCGACTACCCGTTGCACGACGTCTTGGACATGCTCGAGGATGCGCACGGCTACGACGTCGCGTCGGTCGCGCACAAGGGCGATCGAGTCGAGGACATGGCGTTTGCACCCGGTCAGCTCCTCGACTTCAGCCGTCGCCTCGAAAAGCTCCTACAGCGTGGCACGGTGCCGCGCGCGATACTGCTCTCGGGTGGAGGCAACGACATCGCCGGCACCGAGTTCGGCGTGCTGCTCAACCACGCGGCCTCCCCGATCGGTGGGCTCAATGACGACGTGGTGACCGGCGTGATCGACAAACGCGCCAAGATTGCCTACACCACCGTCATTTCGGCCATCAGTGCGATCGCGCAGCAGCATCTCGGCTACCCACTCCCGATTCTGATTCACGGCTATGACTTCCCAGTGCCCGACGGCCGCGGCTTCTTCGGGGGCGTTTGGGCGCTGCCTGGGCCATGGCTAGAGCCCGGATTCCGCGAGAAGGGTTTCGACGACCTCCCACGGAACACCGCGATCATGGAGACCATCATCAACCGATTCAATGACATGGTGCAGTCCGTCGCCGGCTTGTTCGGACACGTGCACTATGTCGATCTCCGTCGCACGCTCGCCAACGACGCGCAGTACAAACGCTATTGGGCGAATGAGCTGCATCCGACCAAGGCCGGTTTCAAGCTCGTCGCTGCCAAGTTCGCCGCGGTACTCGATGCCTTGCCTTGATTCTCGACGGGCGGCGGAGTGGCAGGTCTCACGCAACCGAGGGCGAATCGCCGATGCCCACTGATCTTCGCCAGCTTCTGGACGACTACGGAAGGGATGTCCACACCATCGAGAGCTTGGCCAACACGCTCCGAGTGGGCAACGCTCTCGCGCTCGTGGGCGCCGGATTCAGCGTGCGCGCGGGATACCCCACCTGGAATAGCCTGGTGGAGAGTTTGAAGGTCGAGGCTGAGGCGGGATCGGCGCGCCGGAAATCCCGGCCTTCCGAACCGGGACAGAGCCTTCTGGAACTCGACATGAAGACGTGGCCGGAGCAGGCACAGCGCGATGTGCTCTGGCGTGCGCAGAAGATGCGTGACCACATCGGCGAACGACGATACCGGGCGTTGATGCGGCGGACGTTCACAACCCCGCCCAAACGAGACGAATGCCTCGACATCATCGCGCGGCTACCGTTCCGTCACTACCTGACGACGAACTACGACCGGTCACTCGGCACCGCGCTGACCAGAGAGCGTGGCGAGGCTCCGCAGGTGAAGACGTGGACAATCGAGAGCGACGCACTCGACATGATGCGGACCTTTCTGGACGACGGCGCAAAGGTGCACCTGGTCCACCTGCACGGGCGCATCTCCAAGATCGATTCGCTCGTGCTGACCGACCATGACTACACCCAGCTCTACCTCCGCTCCGACAGCAACGTCCGGAAGCTGTTCGCGCTGTTCGCACTGCGCCGCGTCGTCTTCTTCGGCTTCTCGCTCGACGACCCCGACCTCTCGGCGATCCTTCGTCAGGTCACCGGTTCGCTTGGCTACTCACAAGCGCGACACTTTGCCATTCTCGGCATCGAAAAGGGACAAAACCGTCAGGTGATGCGGGAACGGTTGCAGCGCAAGTTCGGCATCGACGCGATCTTCTACGACAGCATGCAAGACCATCGCAAGCTGGTGGCGCTCATGCGCGCACTCGAGGAGATGGTGAGGCCTGACGCGGTGAAGCCCGGCCTGAGACGGTCCCCGGGACGGACGACCAGATCACGTGTGACGAAGGAAAGGGCACCAAGGAGCGCGGTCGAGCTGGGGCTGTCGAGCGAGCTGGCGAGCGCACCTAAGGCGAGCGCGAGCGCGCGCAGTCAGGTTGCCCGCCGCCATCGAATCAATCCAGATTTCCCCGACGATCCGCGCAAGCTGATGTTCGGTGGGGCGCGCAAAGCAGGGGGCCGCACGCTTGAGGCGAAGGTCACCGCGCGCCGCGGCGACCCGGGGTGGTTCGACGTGGAGTTGCGCGTCACGCGCGACGACGGCGCTCCTCCGCTTCGCGGCGATGTGACCTTCTATCTGCATCCGAGCTTCGACCAGACGACCGTGACGCGCAAGGCGAACGGAAAGGTGGCACGGCTCGAAGTGACGTGCTACGGCGCGTTCACGGTCGGCGTGCTGGCCGACGGGAAGCGCACACAGCTCGAGTACGATCTCGCGAAGCTTCCAGGCGCACCGAAGGCATTCCGCGAGAACTGACATGACTCGCGCGCGAAACGACGCCGCAACGGCCGCACCGCGTACAGCCGCGGCTCTTCCTCAAACCGGAGTCAGCGCATGGCCACACCCCTCGTCTGCACGCCTCGGTCGATAACTCCCGGCCAGCGTGCCACTGCCACTTCCATGGCCGCGAGCTTGGGCCTGGAACGGCCCCCCCAAGACTCGCTCTCTCCTTCTCAGCGATTGATCGAAGCGGCTCGCAACAACACCCGTGGGGCGAACCCCGCGGTGATATCCGTGGTCAGGACCAGCTCGTGGGGGAAGGGCGGCGCACGTCTGACCACTGCCTTCGTGGATAACCCGCGGAACGACCTGCGGCGGGAGATCCTGCGCCACCTCAACCTGTGGGGAACGCGGGCGAACGTGGAGTTCGTGGAGAGCACAGTCGATCCGATGGTGCGCATCGATCGACGAACAGGACGCGAATGGGGCGGATACTGGTCGTACGTCGGCACCGAGATCCTCGGCATCCCCGCCGACGAGCCGACCATGAACTTCGAAGGCTTCACGATGAGCACGCCCGCCTCGGAGTTCCGCCGTGTGGTGTGTCACGAGGCGGGACATACCCTGGGCTTTCCTCACGAGCACATGCGAAGGACGCTGGTGCGGCGCATCGATCCTCAGAAGGCCTATGCCTACTTCCTGAGAACCGATGGGTGGTCACCGCAGGACGTTGATCAGCAGGTGCTGACATCGCTCGACGGGCGAACGGTCCTCGGCACGTTGCCCGACCAGACCTCGATCATGTGCTACCAGCTACCCGGGTCGATCATGCGCGACGGGAAGCCGATCCTCGGCGGCACGCGCATCAACGAGACCGACTACCAGTTCGCCGCCACCATCTATCCACCACCGGGGGCACCACCGGGACAAACCCGGCCGCGGCGCAAGGCGAGGAAGAAGGCCACGGCGTGGAAGAGCGGACGCCGGGTTACAAAGAAGAAGGCGGCAAAGAAGAGCGCTGCGAAGAAGTCCACGATGAAGCGGCGCACCACGAAGCGCACCACGAAGCGCACCACGAAGCCGCGGCGCACATAGAGGGACGATGCCAGCCAAGAAAAAGACCACCGCGAAGAGAGCAGCGGCCGCACGTAAGAGTGCGACGACCACTCGTGAAGGCGACCAGCTCCTCGAGAGCATCGGCCGAGGAGTGGTCTCGCCGGTCCTTCACGACCCGGAGCGGCGGGCGACTATGGGCCTCCCCAAGGACGACGAGGAACGCGGGCCCTACATGATCGAGCTGAACGTGCAGTACCAGGGTGGGCTTGCCGAGGCAGGAAAGAAGTTCCTGGAACTGTGGACAGAGCTGTTCGGCGGCCCGCGTTCGGCGCGGTCCGGGAGCGTGCCGTCGGCGCCCATCCCAATCTCCAAGAGCTACTGGGGCGTGCAGCTCAGCGTCCGCGAGTGGCGCCAGCTCATCGAGAATGACGCGAAGATGGCACGGAACGACGAGCGTCGTCGTCTCATCTACAAGCTGTGGCCCGACTTCAAAGTCAAGCCGTTGATCGATCGGTCGGTCGCCACGGTCAAGGCCGATGCTGCCTACAAGGCCTTCTCGGCAAACGGCAGCGGCATCACGTGGGCAGTCGTCGATTCGGGGATCGATGGCACGCATCCGCACTTCGGGTCGCCGGCCGACGCGGAGAAGAGTGTGCTGTATCACGCCGACGTCGTCGAGTTGCATCGCGACTTCAGCAACGGCGCTGACATCGACGCCCAACCGAAACGCATGCGTGGTCGCCTCCATCCCGCACTGGTCGATGAGTTCGGCCATGGCACCCATGTCGCCGGCATCATTTCCGGAGCGTTACCGATAGAATCGCACCAGGCGCGCGCCGGCGAGCGGCGGCGGAAGCGCGGGCAGACCTACGCGGTGTACGAGCAGGTCTTCGAGTCGAACACCGACGGCTCACCACGCCCGCAGCGGCGTCCGCGCGAGCGCTCCGTATCGGAGCCTTCGTCGCTCCGCGGTGTTGCTCCCGGCTGCCTTCTGGTGAGCCTGAAGGTGATGGACGGCATGGGCAATTGTCGCGTGAGCGACGTGATGCGCGCGCTCGCCTACGTGCGCGAGCAGCTCAACAGCGCGCCGAAGCTCCTGCGCGTGCACGGGGTCAACATCAGCATCGGGTACGACTTCGATGCGCAAATGTTCGCCTGCGGGCAGAGCCCGTTGTGCGTCGAGGTCGATCGGCTCGTGCGCAGCGGTGTGGTCGTCGTCGTGGCCGCCGGCAATACGGGATACGGTGAGGTCGCGGCCCGGGCGCGGGTCGCACAGGTGGGTCTCTCCAACACGATCAACGATCCGGGCAACTCCGAGCTCGCGATCACCGTCGGAGCGACACACCGCGATTCGCCGCACACCTACGGCGTCTCGTTCTTCTCGTCCAAAGGCCCGACCGGCGATGGCCGGCTCAAACCGGACGTGGTGGCGCCCGGCGAACGCATCACGTCGTGCGCGTCGGCGGGCAAGTGCCGTGAGCTCAACATCAATGCACCGCCTGGCGCGGCGACGTACGTCGACGACAGCGGGACGAGCCTCGCGGCCCCTCACGTTTCCGGGGCGATCGCAGCGTTCCTCTCCGTCAGGCGTGAGTTCATCCAGCGTCCGGAAGACGTGAAGCGTCTCTTCCTGTCCAGCGCGACGTCGCTCGGGCGCGAGCGCTACTTCGAAGGAAACGGACTTGTGGATCTGATGAGGGCGATCCAGAGCGTCTGATCGAGACGAATGTGATACTTGGGCTGCGCATACTTTCTTGATCACTGACTCAACCCGCGCGACTACCGCTGCACCGTCCCTGCGCGCGGCTTCAGCAGCGCCCCGAGCCGGTCCGGAGTTCCGTCGACCCGCTCGAGTCGCGGGAAGCGCAGTCCGTCCCGATAGTCGATCGTGACGACGCGTTCGCGGCCACGGTCGACCACCGCCAGTCTGATCGGACTACCACCGCCGCGGTTGTTCCGGATCGCCGCGAGGAGCTTCTCGGAGTCGTACGGACTGTCGTTGACCGATCGAATCGTCGCGCCGGCGACGATGCCTGCTTCGAACGCAGGGCTGTCCCAGATGACGGTGTTCACGTCGCCGGAGGTTCCGCCTCGCAGTACGAGCCCGAGCGAGTGACTGAAGTCGACACGGTTGGTTCTCCGCATGTGGGACGCGAAGGCTGCGGTCGGCGTGTCGGTGAAGATCAACCGATACCCGGAACGGCGCAGCCAATCGGTCGGCGCGACTGGTGAGATGCTGTCGATGCGAGCCGCGAGGAAGGTTGCCCAGTCGTACGGCTGCAGCTTGACGAGCGCCGCGACGACGTCGCGACGATCGTAGAGCGACGCGCGCTCCCCGCCACCGGCGAAGAAGGATCGCGCGAAATCATCGATGCTTCGCCTCTCGCCGGAGAGCTCGCGGATCAGGCCATCGGCCTCGAGCCACATCAGGTCGGCCTCGGTGTAGCTGTCGCTCAGCGCGCGATGCCAGCTCGGTGACGCCTCGTCGATCAGCTCGCGTGTCATGATCGCGTCGTTGCCGGTGTCCCCCAGTGGTCGCCAGCGTCGGCCCGGCTGGTTCACGTGATACGCCGCGAGCCGCGCAAAGACGTCCAGCACCTGATCGCGCGTCATGAGGCCCGATCGGGCGGCGAGCACGAAGCCCCAGAACTGGGTCTGGCCCTCGTACAGCCAGAGCATCGAGTTCCGCATCGGAGCGTTGAAGTCGGGCGACCACAGGTCGCGCGGCCGCCGCGCCTTGCCGTTCCACGCGTGGGTGAGCTCGTGCGGCAGCAGTGCGCTCCACTGCCAGTCGGACAAGTACTCCGGCGGCCGAGTGTTCTCGCTCGACGACAAATGCTCCGTGCCGATGCTGCCGATCTCCCTGGTGAGGCCGAGCATGAAGGTGTAGCGCCGGAAGGGCGGCGGTCCGAACAGCTTGCTGGCCTCCGCGACGAGTCGGCGGTGCGCATCGATCGCTTCGCCCTTCGCTTCGAGATAGCTCGGCGCATCCGCCACCACGTCGAGGAACGCCGGCGCTCCGTCGAAGCTGCCCAGCTCGAAGCGTCTGAAATGACGACCGGCGAAGATCGGCGAATCGATCAGCGCTTCGAGATTCACCGGCTCGAACCGGATCGTCGACCCGTCGCGCGACGCGACGTCGAGCTGGGTGGTGAGCTGCCATGCGTCGGGAAGCTTCACCCGTGGATCGACGATGATCCGTCTGGCGTGATGGCCTGCCGGATAGAGCACGAGCGAGAACCACTGCAGGTTCATCATCTCCGGCGTCATCACCACTCGGCCGTCGTCGCTGCTCGTCGCCGACAGATACTCGAAGCGCACCTCGAGCGCGTCGACGCCGTTCGGCACCTCGACGTGGAAAGCGTGCATGTCGACGGGGTCGCGGACCCAGTGGAGAGCTCGGCCGCCGGCACGAATGGCGAGACCCGCCAGGCGCTCGATCCGCGCGGTGGGCGCGTGATTGCCCGGCACCCATTTCGGGAAGAGCAGCGTCAGGCGTCCCGCGCCCGTCACCGGGACGGTCTCGCTGACGCGGAAGATCCCGCGCGCCACGTCGGTGGCATCCACATCGAGCCTGATCCGCTCGCGGTACGGAGTGTCCCGGGGCTGCCACCCGACCGATGCGAGCTGAGTCGCCCGCACTGTCGGTGCGCCCAGCGACAGGAGCGTGGCGCTCGAGGCGAACGCGATCAGCGAGCGCCGAACACCGGCGGGAAGGCGGCTCATGCGAGGCTGAAGCGAACGTCGTGCGCGCCGTGGTG
>DATFOL010000294.1:0-2244 GCA_035265545.1 Gemmatimonadaceae bacterium
GCCAAGACGGACGGATTCTTCGCGCCGTTCACCGGCACCGTGCCGACTTGCGCGGGCTGCTGGCTTCCCACCACGCCGCCGGCGTTCGCCACGCTCGGTCGGGCGAAGACGTTCTTCCTCGCTTCCAACGATCAGTTCCGTCCGGGGCCGCCGCCGGCATTCGACTCGCCCGCGTACGCCGCCGCGCTGGCCGAGGCGCGCCACATCGCCGACACCCGGACGGCCGAGCAGGACAGCATCGCCAAGTTCTGGGCGCTCGGCGCGGGCACCGTCTCGGCCCAGGGCTACCTGAATCGCGAGGCTTCCGACCTCGCCGTGCAGTATCACCTCTCGGAGCGTGAGACGGCGCACCGCCTGGCGCTGATGAACATGGCGGCGTACGACGCACTCGTCGCGAGCCACGAGGCCAAGTACCACTACTGGCTGATCAGGCCGAGCCAGGCGGATCCGGCCATCGCGCGCGCGATCCCGCTGCCGAGCTTCCCCTCGTATCCGTCCAATCACTCCGCGCTGGTCGGGTCGGCGGCAACGGTGCTCGGCACGCTGTTCCCGAACGAGCGGGCACGGCTCGAAGCGATGGCGGAAGTAGGAGCGATCTCGCGGCTCTACGCCGGCATCCACTACCGGTTCGACACCCAGGCCGGACTCGCCCTCGGGCGACAGATCGCTGCGTGGACGCTCGCGCACGACGTCGTCGGACATCAGCCGTTCGTGCTCGAGTGACCGGCTCGGGTCGGCACCGCATGCATCGTTGCCGGCCGACCGGCTGCGGCACATCTTGGGACCGTCGCGCGGCATCTCCTGCCGCGCGACGCGTTCTCATTGTTGCCGGTTCCGTCGGACGATGCCGGATCAGCCGCTTCCCACTGAAGTCACCGTACTGCTCGCGAAAGCACGGTCGGGCGACTCGGCCGCGCTCGCCGACGTGTTTCCGCTGATCTACGACGAGCTTCGCCGGCTCGCGCAGCAGCAGCTCCAGCGCGAGCCCGACGGCCACACGCTCAGCCCGACGGCGCTCGTCCACGAAGCGTACATGCGGCTGATCGACTACTCCCGCATGGAGTGGCAGGGACGCGCGCACTTCATGGCCGTCGCGTCCACGGCCATGCGCCGGATCCTCGTCGATCATGCGCGCGGCCACCGCAGCGCGAAGCGCGGCGGCATGCTCAAGCGCATCTCGATCGACGACGTCGAGCTGGGCACCGAAGACCGTGCCGAGCTGCTCATTGCGATCGACGACGCGCTCGGCAGGCTGAAGGAGATCGACGCGCGGCAGGCCCAGGTGGTGGAATGCCGCTTCTTTGGCGGGATGACCGAGGAGGAGACGGCGGAGGCGCTCGGCATCGGCCTGCGCACGGCGAAGCGCGACTGGGCCAAGGCGAAGAGTTGGCTGCATCGGGAGATCGCCGCCGAGCAGGGAGCTTGATGTCCTGCCGTCGCTACACGGCGGCAGGACGGCACGAAGCTGGGAAGGAGGAGTCGTGAGCGCGTCACCCACTGATCGGTTTGTTCGCGTCGACAGCATCTTTGATGCGGCCGTCGACATTCCCGCCGGCGAGCGGACGGCATTCATCGACCGTGAGTGCGGTGGCGATGCGGCGCTGCGCGCCGAAGTGCTGGAGCTGGTCCGCGCGTATCATCAGTCCGATAGTGTGCTCGAAGCACCGGCCGCACGGCTGGCCGCTCCGTTCCTGGAAGCGGCGGCGGCGGTCGGCGGGCCCGTGCCCGACCAGATCGGACCGTTCCGCGTGGTGCGCGAGATCGGACGCGGCGGGATGGGACGGGTGTTCCTCGCCGAACGCGCCGACGGCCAGTTCGAGCAGCGCGTCGCGATCAAGCTGATCCAGCACGGCGCGCCGGGGGTACTCCGTCGCTTCGTCGAGGAGCGCCGCATCCTGGCGCGGCTCGAGCATCCGGGGATCGCGCGGCTCGTCGACGGCGGGATCACCGATGGCGGCCTGCCGTACTTCGCCATGGAGCTCGTCGACGGCGAGCCGATCGATCGCTACTGCGACACGCACCATCTCACGATCGATCAGCGGCTCGAGCTGTTCGGCGCCGTCTGCGACGCGGTCGCGTATGCGCACCAGCACCTCGTCATCCACCGCGACCTCAAGCCGTCGAACATCCTCGTCACCACTGACGGCAAGGTGAAGCTGCTCGACTTCGGCATCGCCAAGCTGATCGGCGCGCGGCAGGAGGACGGGGACGTCACCCAGACGCGCTTCAGCGCGATGACGCCGG
>DATFOL010000295.1:0-10213 GCA_035265545.1 Gemmatimonadaceae bacterium
CGGCAACGTGAACCCGCAGCTCATCACCAGCGAGCTGCTGCGGCAGCTGGAGGCACTGCTACGGTGAACGACCCCGAGCAAGGTCCTGCCCTTTCGCACGTCGCGCCCGACGGCTCGGCCCGGATGGTCGACGTGAGCGGCAAACCCGACACCAGCCGGATGGCCCGTGCCACAGGGGCGATCCGGATGTCGCCCGCCGCCCTCGAAGCGATCGTGCGAAACACGGTGAAGAAGGGCGACGTGCTCGGGGTCGCACGGGTGGCCGGCATCATGGCCGCCAAACGGACCTCCGAGCTGATCCCCCTCTGCCACCCCGTCCCTCTCCACGACGTGGGCGTGAAGGTTGCCCCTGATCCGGCCCTGCCGGGCGTTCGGGTGGAGGTCATTGCGCGCACCGTGGGCAAGACGGGAGTGGAGATGGAGGCGTTGACCGGAGCGACGGTAGCGTTGCTCACCGTCTACGACATGACGAAGTCGCTCGACAAGTCGATGGTCATCTCCGATATATCTTTGGCCGCTAAAGTGGGTGGAACGGGCGGGGAATACACAAGGCTTGATGGCACGAGCGTTGCCCCTTAACGTGCAAGAGTAGCGAGCTGGACAACGGAAGCTAACCCTTTACCAGGGTTCATGTTATGAAAAACCTTAGGGGCACGTACGTGCACCGGGGAGACGCTTATCGCCGCCGGAAACGTCTCAAGCGGACGGTGCTGGCGCTGAGCTTCTTCGGAGCGACGGCCTTCGTCCTCGGGAACCGTAAACCGACCACTCGGGCGGCCGAGGCGGCCCCCGTTTCAGGCAGCCCGTTCCGGATCGACGTGGCGACCGATCGTTCCCTGTCCTTCGCGCTCGATTCGGCGCGCGGAGAGCTCGAGCTCGTACGCGCCCAGCTCGAGCGGGCGCAGAAGGTGATCAACTACTCGAGCCGGTACCACATCGGCGCTGACCTCGCGGGCAACATCGTCGACGTCGCGTCCGCGGAAGGGATCGACCCGGAGCTGGCCTTCCGACTGGTCAAGCTCGAGAGTGATTTCAACGTCCGCGCGACCAGCCCGGTCGGCGCGATCGGTCTCACCCAGGTCATGCCCTCCACGGCCAAGTACTACGTGAAGGGGATCACCCGCGACAAGCTGTACGACCCGCAGACCAATCTTCGCATCGGCTTCCGGTACCTGCGGGGCCTGGTCAACGAGTACGACGGCGACGTGAAGATCGCGTTGCTGGTCTACAACCGCGGCCCAGTGGCGGTGGCCAAGTCGCGGGCCCAGGGTGACAATCCCTCCAACGGCTACGACCGAATCCTGACGAAGGGGTACCGAGGCTCGGGAGTCATGGAGTGACCTGACCGGTCATTTCGCGCGGGATTCACCCTTCGCGGTCTTGCTCTTCGTTCGGGCGTCGGCTTTCGAGTCGGCGCCCGAACGCTTTTTGACCCCGCCCTTTGCTGCGCTGCCCGACTTCGCGCGTGAGGAGCTCGCGGACGCCTTGCCACCCTTCGCGGACCTGGCTGGACTAGCTGCCTTCCCCTTCGCCCGGCTCCTGGCGCTCGTCGACGTCGGAGACGTCTCGCGCTTCTCCGCGCGAGATGAGCGCGCCCCCTCTGCCTCCGCGTTTGCGGCCTTGATCGCCGCGGCCCGTGCTCGGGCAGCGCGAGACGAACGGGAGACGTTCGCCGTGAGGAGGAGCGTCTGGCCGGGGAAGATCATCTGCTTCCGCAGGCCGTTGATCCTCATGAGCCGCTCTGGCGTCATCGCGTACCTTCCGGCGATTCCGCGCATGGTCTCTCCACGCCGGACCGTGTGCACCTTCAGTCGCGCGTTGCTGTTCGGGAACTTCTCGATCGCGGGATCCGGCACCGACAGGGTCGCCGAGGCGACTGCTGGAGTGGGAATCACCAGGATCTGGCCCGGCGCGAGTCGCCCGCTCTTGAGGCGGTGAATCGATGGGTTGAAGCTCTTGAGCGCGGAGACCGCGATGCCGTGCTCGCGCGCGAGTCGCTCGGCGGTGTCCCCCTTCTTGGTCTCGAGCCGCCTCGTCGCCTTGAGATCTTCGGGCTGGAGTGCGGCAAAAGAGCTGTCGAAGCCCACCGCCGTGCCGGTCGGGATCCGCACCAGCCAGCTGTCGCGGGGCGGGGTCATTCCACGTAGCAGCTGCGGGTTCAGCTCCGTGACTGCACGCGTCGGAACGTGCGCCCCCTTCGCTACCGCGGCCAGCGGAGTGCCCGGCGGCACGCGCACCGAGTCGTAGGTGAGCGGCGGGAGCGTGCGGATCGTCATGCCGTAGCGCGCCGGCTCCTTGGCGATCAGCGCCGCGGCGATGAGTTGCGGCACGTACTCGCGCGTCTCGTTCCGCAGGTAGTCCTTCTCGGCCAGGACGAAAAAGGCGTCGTCACCTGCGGTGTTCTCCAGGTCGTCCGCGTACCGCGCCAATCCACGCGACACGCGCCCGGGCCCGCCGTTGTACGCCGCGGCGGCCAGGTAGAGTGAGCCGAACTGGTCGCGCAGCCCACGGATGAAACGCACCGCCGCGGACGTCGAGCGGATGGGATCACGGCGCTCGTCGACCCACCAGTCCACGCGCATTCCCATGTCGCGGGCGGTGGACGTCATGAACTGCCACATCCCGACCGCCGCGGCACGCGAGTAGGCGTGCGGATTGAAGCCGCTCTCGACCAGCGCCAGGTAGTACATGTCCTCGGGCAGACCGCCGGCCTTCAGCTTGGCGCGAATCATCGGCTCGTACCGTGATCCTGCCTCGAGCCGGTCGGCGATGCGGTCGCGCGAGCGTCCGGCGAACATGTTGACGTAGTACGCCACCCGCTCCTGCGTTTCGTACGAACGGACGTCCATGTCCCACGTCGGCTCGGCCTCGGACTCGAGCTGCGGCGGCGGAGCGATGATGAGAGAATCGCCGAACACGTCGATCGCGCGCCGCGCAACGTCGCCGCTCGACACGTCGGGGGCCGTAGCCGGAGCTTTGGAGACCGCCCCGTCGACGGTTTTCGACCGAGGGGCGGAGTCTACGCGTGCGCGGGGAATCGGCTTCCCCGCGGCGACGACGGTCTGCGGGTGTGGTGTCTTCGGTGCCTTGGCGGGCTGCGTGAAGCAGCCGGCGAGGAGGATCGTGCCGAGGAGGGAATATCGGGCGCGCACCTGAGATCTCCGATGGCGAAGGCCGGCCGCGGGAGGGAGAGCGGCGGGCGTTTGGCTCGACTGCCTACGCCGAGAGTGGGGCGATGTCCCGCACAGTAGCGGGTCGACGGGCATCCGCCTATCCCCGGGTGCGTCCCCGGGAGGTGGCGCTATGGTTAGCGGGTATTGATGTAGTTCCCCAGCACCCGGTTCGTGGCATTGAGCACGGCGAGCGCCGCACCTCTGACCATGTCTCCATCCGCCAGATAGCAGCCCAGGAGACGGTCGGGTCCGTTGTCGCCGCGTTGAATCAGCGAGGCTATGACGACGTTCGCATCGAACGCACGGACTACCTTCACTCCGACCAGCTCGAAGGTGATCGTGCCTTCCGTGAAGCTCTCGAGCGCGCGAATTGCGGCCTCGGCACCCAGCCGCGCATCGCCTGCGGGACTCGCCTGCCCCTCGGCGCGCCCGAGGATCGACTCGCCGGGTGCCCACTCGAGGGTGACCTCGCACGTCACTCGCCCCGACGGCGACCGCGCGAGCGAAAAGCCCGTGAACCGCAGCCGTTCCCGGCGGACGACGACTGCTTCTGCGCGCTGTTCGCCCTGCGCGCTCTCACTGGACATCGCTGACATCCCGGTGTGGGGTCCGAGGACCCGAGAACGGATGGCGGAGCGACGGCGCCCCGTGCTTGTTTACGAGCCAAATCACAAAAAGCAACCAATGTCAACGAGCGATCGAACCAAACCTTCTACCAGTCTCGGCCGTCAATACAACGCATCGGACTCACCACCCACCGTGACGACGGTCACGGCCGGCGCTTGTTCGGTCGCTGGGCCGGCGCACGAGGGGTCCAGCGGCACCTTCCGAGACCCTCGTCGGGTCACTCGGAGCGTTTCGGGGAGGTCCGCGCGATGAGAGTGGCATTCGGCGCCGACCACGCCGGCTGGCCGCTGCGAGAGCGAATTCTCACCGAGCTACGCGCCGGCGGTTTTCAGCTCGTCGATTGCGGCGGATCCCAGCCCGTCGCCGGCGACGACTATCCCGACGTCGCCGCCGCGGTAGGGCGGGCGATACTCGAGGGAGCAGCGGACCGCGGCGTGATCGTCTGTGGCAGCGGGGTCGGCGCGAGCATCGCGGCGAGCAAGCTCACGGGGGTTCGCTGTGCCTTGTGCCACGATCCCTTCTCCGCTCGGCAGGGCGTCGAGGACGACGACATGAACGTCATGGCTCTTGGCGCCAGGGTGATCGGGCCGGAATTGGCCGCCGAGCTGTTACGCGATTTCCTGCAGGCGCGCTTCTCCGGCGCCGAACGGCATCGTCGACGGCTTGGGAAGATCGCGACCCTCGAGCGCGATCGCCGCTGATCGTGGCGCGCTCGACCGCGGGCATCCGCCTTGCTCTTGATCGTTTCGCTGGGAGAGGAGTCCTCAACAACAGGAATCCGTGGAAGACCCCGCATCGACAGGGCAAACGCTCCTCCTCGTCGAGGACAACGAGGACAACCGAATCATCTACTCCACGGTGCTGCGTCATCTCGGCTACCGGGTGATCGAGGCGCAGGACGGAGTGGAAGCGGTCGAGCTCGCGCGAACCGTTCAGCCGGATCTGATCTTGATGGACATCTCCATTCCGCGGATGGACGGTTGGGAGGCGACGCGAATCCTTCGCCGCGACTCTCGAACGAGCGCGATCCCGATCATCGCACTGACGGCACACGCGCTAGCGGACGATCGCGAGCGGGCCGCGGAAGTGGGCTTCAGCTCCTATCTCGCCAAGCCCATCGAGCCGAGGGTCGTGGTGGCCGAGGTGCGTCGTTGGATCGGCGAGGGCGCCGCGAAGAAGCCGCTTGGCGACTGAGCTGAGCGAAAGCGGGACGACGGACCGCACGAGCCCCGGCCAAGGCCTCGCGCGCCATCTCGGGAGCGCATACGTCGGCGCCTGGGCAGTGGGAATTCTGTACGGCATGCTGATTCGCGCCTCCTCCACCTGGGACGAGGGCGCGCGATGGGAGCGCGGGATGCTCCGGTGGTTCCATGCACAGTCCCTGCCCTCCTGGCTGGACGCCGTCGTGCTTCAGGTGCCGCTGACGGGAACGAATCTCACGATCCTGCCGCTCACGATCGTCGTCGGGTGGTGGCTGTGGAAGCGGAAGCGGCGCGGGATCATCGCGTTGCAGCTGCTGGTCGTGACGACGGGGTCGCTGTCACTCAATCCGACGATGAAGTACCTGCTCGGTCGCGACCGTCCCGATCTCTTCCCGCGCCGTGGCATGTACAACTGGGCGTCGTATCCGAGCGGTCACGTGATCCTCACGACCGCGCTCTACTTCACGGTCGCCCTACTATTGTATCGCTCGCGCGGCTGGCGATGGCCGTTCGGGTGCGCGGCGCTCGTCTTTCTCGCGAATGGCTATTCGCGGCTTTACCTCGGCGTTCACTGGCCGACCGACCTCGTGGGCGGATTCCTGATCGGACTGGTGTGGCTGTTCGGAACGTGGCGCGCGTTCAGCGCACACCCCGCGCACCGTGCCGCGCTGAGCGCTGGCTCGCGGACGCGTCAGGCGAGCAGCGCGAGCTGAGCGAGCGGGACGCTCGACGGTGGAATGCTCGCCAATGCCTGGGCGAGATGATCGAGCACCGGATGCGACTGACCTGGGAGCCTGCCCCAGACGCAGATGGCCGCCGCAGCGGCGATGAGCCCGTCCGCATCCGCGCGCGACATCGGCGCGGGCACCACTCCCGTGCCGCGCAGCGTGCTGACGATCTCCTCGGCCTCGGCGAAGGCCGCTTCGAGTGCGCGAGTGCGCAACTCGGCGTCCGGCCGCATCCACCCTGGATGCGGAATCCCATCCTCGATCACGGCATCGACGGCGTCGAGCACCAACCCGAGTGCATCACGCCGTCTTCCGGTCACCAGCCGTGAGCGATCACCACCACGCGCATTCGAAGCTCGCTGAGACATGCGCAAATTTCCCTGCACGACGCGCACCGCAATTTCATGTTCGAACGATCGCGCAACATGCGGTCGCGCAACCGAGTGATCAACGAAGAGTGGTCATGTCGAAGCCCTGCATGTCGGCGAAGTCCTGGTTCTCGCCGCCCATCGCCCAGCAGAAGGTGTAGCTCGACGTTCCGCAGCCGGCGTGGATCGACCACGATGGGGAGAGGGCCACCTCACCATCGCGCACCACGAGATGCTGGGTCGCATCGGGAGTCCCCATCATGTGGAAGACGACCGCGTCGGCGGGGAGATCGAAGTAGAGATAGATCTCGCTCCGCCGCACGTGCGTGTGCGGCGGCATCGTGTTCCACACACTTCCCTCGTGCAGCGCTGTGACCCCCATCACGAGTTGCGCGCTGCGCACTCCACCCTGATGGATGTAGCGCGCCAGCCGTCGCCGGTTCGCGCGCTCCTGGGTGCCCAGCTCCGCTGCGTCTGCGTCACCCGCCCCGATGCGCGCGGTCGGGTGCTCCGCGTGCGCGGGATAGCTGACGAGGAAATAGCGCGCGGGCTTCGCGGGATCGTCGCTGCGCAGCGTGACCTCCGGCGCGCCGCGTCCGACGTACAGCATGTCCAACCTGGCCGCCGGGTACGTCGCATCGCCGGCGGAGATCGTCCCGGCACCCCCGATGTTGAGGATGCCGAGCTCGCGCCGCTCCGTGAACGACTCTGTCGCGAACACCTCGGGAGCGACCAGCGTGATCGGGTTGGCGAGCGGGAGCACGCCGCCGAGCGTGACGCGGTCGAGGTCGACCGTCTCGAATCGCACCTCACCGGGCACGAACAGTCCCGATACGAGGAAGTGCGTGCGCAGCTCCTCCGGCGTCAGCCGCGCTGCCTGCTCTGGAGTCGGGAGGTATCGCATGTCGGAACTCCGTGTTGGGATCAGAGCGCCGCCGCCTGATCATCGACCGGGACGATCACGAGCTCACTTTCTGCCCGTTCACGCTGACGTTGCGTCGCACGAGTCCGGTCACGTGCTCGACGACGTCCGGCTTCGCGACGCCGTCGAAGGTGCAGTCGACCACGCGCACATCGGCGATCGTGCCCTTTTCGTACCCGCGGAGGTACAACCCGTAGTTGCTCTTCTTGCTCGTGACTCGCAGGAGCTCTACGTCCCGGACGACCGGTGGGAAGCTGCCGTTTGCCCCCTCCTCGTACAGGAAGTCGATCTGCAGCACGGCGTCGGCGAGCTGCCCGACGGTGACGTCCCGCATGTAGATGTGCTCGAGCGTACCGCCGCGCATCGCATTGTTCTTGAGCCGGAGGGCGCGGTCGAGCTGTGGGCTGTCCATGCGATTGCGTTCCGCGTACACGTAGCGGACGCCGCCCGAGATCTCGCTGCCGATCGTCACGCCACCATGCCCATCCCGCATCTCGCAGTCGCGCACGATGATGTTCTCGCTCGGCACGTTGATGCGCCGGCCGTCCGCGTTGCGTCCGGATTTGATCGCGATGCAGTCGTCTCCCGTATCGAACATGCAGCGCTCGATCAACACGTCCCGGCACGACTCGGGATCACATCCATCGTTGTTGGGGCCGTGACTGCTGATGCGCACGTCGCGCACGATCACGTTGCGGCAGAGCACCGGGTTGATCTCCCACATCGGGGAGTTCCGGATCGTCACTCCCTCGACCAGAACGTTCGTGCATCCGTAGGGCTGGATGAACGGCGGTCGCAGGAAGGAGTCAACGCCGAAGCGGCGCGATGCGACTGGAACGCTCTCCTCCGCCATCTGAAACAGCCTGGTCCGTGCCGCGCGCTGATTGCCCTCACCCTGCTTCCAGCCGTGGCGTGGCGCGCCGTTCCAGTGCCACCAGACGGTGTTGCTGGCCTGGCCATCGAGGGTTCCCCGGCCGGTGACGGCGACGTCGACGGCATCGCGGGCATAGATCAGAGGCGACAATCCCAGTAGCTCGACGCCCTCGAAGCGCGTCAGCACGAACTGCTCGTACGCCTTCGGGTCCGTGACGAACTTGATCGTCGCGCCCTCGCGCACCTCGAGGTTCACGCGGCTCTGCAGGTGGATCGGCCCGGTCAGGAAAGTGCCCCCCTGCACTACGACCCGACCTCCCCCCGCCGAGCTGCACGCGGCAATGGCGCGGCGAAACGCGACGGTGCAGTCGGTCACCCCATCTCCCTTCGCGCCGTAACGCGTGACGGGAAACGTCCGGGCGGCGAAGCGCGGAGGCCTGATGCGCGCCAGGATCGAGGGGACCCGATCCCACCCGTGCTCGTTGGCGATGCCCGGTGCTCGGGAAGCACCTGACCCGAGAGGTTGCGTGCGCGCCGCGCTCGGCAGGAGGGCGGCGCCGGCGGCCGCGGCGGCGGCCTTCACGAACTCACGTCGAGACGGCGACGACATCGAGAGGAGAGTACGGGGTGAATTGGCGACGCAGAAGCAGGAAGGCGACCCGGCGCGTCATGACCGCCTTCGCTTCGCGCTACTGCACCGGTGCCGGGCCGAGCGCGTCGATCGCGGCAACGGCGCCCTGCTCGCGGATCATGGCGAGCTGCTCCACCACCACGTCGGCGAAACCGGGGATCGCCGTGAGATCGGTGCCCCACAGGTCCGTGTCCGTGCAGATCGAGCGAACGAATCCGGCGAGCGCCGCAGGTCCGTCTCCGACATCGCGCCACCGGGCCTGAATGGATTCGCCCAGGGCATCGGCGGGCACCGGATCGCCCGCCGCTCGACGCGAGGCGTGCAGCGCCCCTTGCTGGAACGCGAGGAAGCCGGCGAACCCGAGCGCCAGCGCGCGCGGGACGGCTCCTGTCGCGGAGACGTAATCCTGAATGCTCGGGACCACGCGTACCCGGAACTTCGTCGTGCCCTGGAGGGTGATGTCCCAGAGCTGATGTTGAAGAAACGGGTTCGCGAAGCGCGCGAGCACTTCGCGCGCGAACCTTTCGGCGCCCGGGACGTCGACGCTCGGCACCATCTCGTCGAGCAGCGCCGTGCGAAGGAAGGCGCCGAGCGCCGGATGCTCGACCGCCTCGCGCACTGTCCGACACCCCGCGAGGATGGCCAGTGACACGAAGCTCGTGTGCGCACCGTTGAGCAGGCGCACCTTGCGCAGTCGGTACGGCGTGATGCTCTCGGCGATGATGATGCCCTCATCGGCGGCGGGGAAACGCAGGCGTTCGCGCAGCGCCTGGTCGCCTTCGATCGCGAACAGCCGATACGGCTCGGCGATCGTCATCATCCCGTCGTCGTACGGAAGCACCTCGCGGAGCTCGGCGGCATACTCCTCGCTCGGCGCGCCAGGCACGATGCGATCGACGAGCGTGTTGCAGAATCGCACCGCCTCCAGCCACCGTTGGAACTCCGGCTCCGTGTTCCATCGCGTGGCGAGCGTGACGACGATCTCGCGCAGCTTGTCGCCGTTCCCCTCGATGAGCTCCGTGGGGATGACGACCGGTGCCCGCGCGACGTCGTACCCGCAGCGGCGCGCGCGGTGCAGCAGAAAGGCGGCCAGCTTGCCGGGGAACGAGCGTGGCGACTGATCCGCGGGTTCGGCGGCGGCATCGGCCTCGTCGAGCGTGATGCCGATCTCGGTGGTGTTCGAGAAGATCAGCTCCAGCTCGGGGTTCTCGGCGCAGTGGAGCACTTCTGCCCACTGCGTGGAAGCGGCGAGCGCCCGACTCACCGCCGAGACGACGCGGAACTCGCGCTTGGCCTCGCCGTCGACGAGACCCTGCACGACGAGCGTGAACAGACCGCTCTGATCGTTGATGGCGCGGTCCCTACCGCTGCCGGTCGAGCCGATCATCACCACGCGCCCGCCGAACAGCCCCTGCCGGTTCGCGTCGTCGAGCAGCGCGTCGACCAATCCACGCAGAAGCGCACCGGTACCGAACTGCACCGCCCTCACCGGCAACGCGAGCTCGGCGGCGGAGGGAATCGTGAGATCGTCTCGGGACGACAGTGAGGGAAGGAGCGCGGGAGTCAGTGTGGGACGTGGAGTCATCTAGAGAGTGACTCCTTCCTTCCAGATCGCGATCTCTCGCACGTCATTGCGCTCGTTGTTGGTCTGGGTTCGCCCACTCGCCACGTCCAGCACGAATGAGAGCA
>DATFOL010000296.1:0-5797 GCA_035265545.1 Gemmatimonadaceae bacterium
CGCGACTCGGTGTAGCGTCGCACGTCGCGAGGCAGTGACGCTGGGATGGGTGGAATGCCGTCGACGACGAGGTTGGCCGTAGGGCGTAGGGAGGTCGTGTCACCTGCCTGGGCGAGGGCGCTGGAGATGGGGAGGGCCGCAGATCCGCAGAAGGTGAGCAGAGCGCGGATCATCGAGTGTGCGTGCATTGCAACCTCCTGATGCAAGATCTCAATTGCGCGGTGCGAGAGTGTGTGCGTCCTACGCAGTGTCTCCGCAGGCAGTCGACTCAGTGCGTCGTCGCGATCAGTCGCTGGAACGCCGCCTCGCCGCGCAACCCGTCCCACCACGGCTCCAACCGAAGCCTCGGCACCGTCACGGTCGAGGGAATCGCGAGGAGTCGCTCCAGCATCGCCACCGCGTCGGCGCGTCGACCAACGAGCGTATACGTTATCGCGAGATTATAGGACGTACTGGCACCAGCCACTGCGTCCTGCGCAATGCCGTACCTCCGGTCCGCCGCTTCCGCGAGACGGACCGCCGCCTCTCGCTGGCCGCGAAGCGCGAGCGCCACCGCCATCTGATTCTCGACATTCGTCCGCCCGCCGAAAGGATCGAGCGTTCCCTCCGGCCAGTGTTCGGCGAGCTCGGAGCGACCGTTGCGCAGGAGGGTGTCGGCGTGTCGCCGAGCCAGCGCGGAATCACCAGAGGCTGCCGCGACCATCGCCAGCGCCAGGCTGCGATGCCAAAGGCTTCTGTTGAATGAGGCGCGGAGCTGGCCAGCGCCGGCGAGCGCAGCGGGATAGTCGCGGGCGAACAGCGCGGCTCGCGCGAAATAACCCTTGATAGATGCGGGCGTCGATCCCGGTATCGCCCGCGCCAGGGCGCGGGCGCGAGCGGTGTCACCCGTTGATTCAAGTAACTGGTACTTACGAAGAATCAGCGTGACATTCTGCGGCTGAATTGCCAGCGCCTGGTTGAGGATCCGCTCGGCCTCGTCGAACCTTCGCATCGACAGATAAGTGCTACCAAGCTCGATCAGCAGATTGACGTTGCGCGGATCAATTTGCTGGGCGCGCACCAGGAGCGTGACCGCATCATCCCATCGTCCGCCCCGGCGCCGGAGCAACGCCATTGCAGTCAGAATCTCGCTCGAGTTCGGCATCAAGCGATGGGCGTCCGAGAGTTTGTTGAGCGCTCCGGCAAGGTCTCCGCGCGCGTAGTAGAGGTAATAGCCCGATGCCAGCACGGCCTCGAGCGAGCCCGGTGCGAGCGAGTGCGTTCTTTGGACCGCCACCCAAGCCGGCAGCGTGTCGTGCGTGACGAAGCCGCTCACCAGCCATGCACGCGCCTGCGCGAGCCGGCTCCACGCGGCGACGAACGATGGGTCGAGCGCGACCGCTTCTTCCAGATCACCGATTGCGAGCGTGTCGAACGTCAATCTCAGGTCGTCCCACCTTGCGAGTCCGCGGTAATAGGCGTCCAGGGCGGCGACGTTCGTTGTCGGTGCTCGGGCGATCTGCTGCTGTTGCTCGTCGCTCAACTGGACACGGAGCGCCGTCGCAACCTGGCGCGCGATATCACCTTGGATCTCGAACAGGTTCGCCACGGTGTACGGGCGGTCGTAGCTGTCGGCCCACAACTGCTTCCCGCGCGACGCATCCGCCAACGCCACCGACACGTGCACCTGGTCGCCAGACCGCTGCACTTCCCCCGTCAACAGCGAGCCAACACCGAGCTCGGAGGCGATCGTCCGTTCGGTCTTTGTGCTGTTGCGATACTCGAGGGTCGAGCTCCGCGAGGTGACGGCGAGCTCGCCCAGTTTCGTCAACTGGGTGACGATCTCGGCGTGGATGCCGAGAATCAGGGGCACGATGGAGGAGTCGCCGCTCAGGTTATCGAACGGCAGCACGGCGATCGAGCGCGCGGCGCTCGGATCAGTTGCTGCGGCCCCATCCCGTCGATTGAACGTCCAGACCGCGCCCGAGGCCAGGAGGAGCGTAATCGCCACTGCGGCCATCCAGCGCATCCGTCTCCGCGCGGGTGGGGGTGACGCGAACGTCGTCGTGGTGACGTGCCCGAGCGCCGCGGAGAACTGCCCCACCGGGTTGAACCGGTCGGCCGGTGCCTTTGCCAGCGCGCGCATCAAGGCGTCGTTCACCAGCGCGGGCACTGCAGGCCGGAACTGGGTCACCGGTTGCGGCAGCGACATGACGTGCTGCCGCGCCAGGCTCTCCGTCGTCGCCCCGCGGAAGGGCGGATGGCCGGCGAACATCTCGTACAGCACGCAGCCGAGACTATACAGATCGCTCCGGCCGTCCAGGTCCTTGTCACCCGCCGCCTGCTCGGGGCTCATGTACGCCGGCGTGCCGATCGCGATGCCAGGGTCGGTCAGCGTCGTCCGCGGCCCCGCCGCCGCCACGGCTTTCGCGATCCCGAAGTCGGCCACCACGGCGTTGTCGCTCTCGATGAGGATGTTCTCGGGCTTGATGTCACGGTGCACGACCCCGTGCGCGTGCGCATAGGAGAGCGCGTCGGCGACTTCGCGCGCGTAGCGCACCGCGTCGTCGATCGGGAGCTGCTTCTCCCGCGTGAGCCGGTCACGGAGCGACTCGCCTTCGACGAGCGGCATCACGTAGTACAGGAAGCCGTCAGCGGCGCCCGAGTCGTAGAGCGGCAGGATGTGCGGATGCCGCAGATTGGCGGCGATCTGGATCTCGCGCAGGAACCGCTCGCCGCCGAGCGCGGCGGCCAGCTCGGGGCGCAGCACCTTGACCGCGACCTTCCGATGATGCCGGAGATCCTCGGCGAGGTACACGATCGCCATGCCGCCCTGGCCAAGCTCGCGCTCGAGGCGGTAGCGATCGGCGAGCGCAGCGGCGAGCCGTGCGTCGAGATCAGGCATGTGCGGCCCGGAAGGGACGTGGAGAAGCTACGAGTGGCGGGCAGGCGCCGTTAGTCTCCCGACGCCTCGGTCCAACCGCGTCGAGCCTCGTCGATACATCGCGAACAATCGTTGGAATGCTGGCCCGCTACGCCGGCTATTCACGATCGTATCAAGCCGCAGCCGCACTGCTCTGGGAGCCAGGACCAGTCTCACCATTTCCGATTGCTCGTGTCGCGCGTGACGATGGTTCTTGGATGGCTCTTCGATTGTTCTGCTCCACTCGGCCATGCGGACTCTCGCCGACATCCCGGCGTCAGAGTGTGCAAAGGCTCAGCTCCCTAGCTGCATCCTGGCCATTCTGGCCGGGCGATCGTACCCTGCTATCGCAGGTGAATAGCTCTGGTCTGACGACTCGACGAATGCGTGGTGCGCCCGCACGGCGCGAAGTGAGATCAGCCTCGGGGTGCGCAATCGACATGGACCAGCGCCGGTTCGCGTTCGCGCGAAGGTGAGCCCGCAGGCCGTTCTCGCCTCTCAAATGGGGGCAATCGTCATGGAATACACGCTCGCACGTCTCGCCGCTCTCGGCTGTGTAACCGCCATGCTCCGCGTCGCGACCGCGGGGGCGCAGGTCGAGAGCGCCGGTGCTTCACCTCGCCCATCGAGTCGACTCGAGCCAGCTGTCGCGGCGCGCGTCGCCGACCTGCACCGGCTGCTCGACGAGCAGTGGGAGTACAGGCTGCGGCGCGACCCCGAGGACGCGTCCTACTTCGGCGATCGACGCTACAATGATCGATTGCACGACTACTCCCAGGCCGCCGTCGAGCGAGACCGTCAACAGACGCGCACTTTCCTGCGACGATTCGAGGCGATCGACACGAGCGGCTTCCCGGAAGAGGAGAAGCTCAATCGCGACCTGATGGTGCGCGACCTTCGAGAGACGGTCGAGGCCGAAAGCTTCAAGGACTGGGAGATGCCGGTCAACCAATTCTTCGGTCTGCACATCGACCTGCCGCGACGCGTGACCGCGCTTCCTTTCGCTTCCGTGAAGGACTACGACGACTACGTCGCGCGACTGACGCAGGTGCCACGTGTGTTCCGCGAGGTCACGGGGCAAATGCGTCAGGGGATGGCAGATGGGCTGATCCCTCCGCGCATCCTCATCGTCCAAGTCGCATCTCAGGTGGAGCGGATCGCGAAGCAGACGCCCGAGGAGACGCCGTTCGCCGCCCCGACGGCCAAGATCCCCAACACCTTCTCCCCCGCGAACCAGCAACGTCTGCGCGAGCGCATCATTTCCGCGATCCGCGACAGCGTGCTCCCCGCGTACGAGACGTTCGCCACGTTCGTGCGAGACGAGTACGCGCCGAAGGGGCGCACCGCCATCGGCATCTCCGCCCTGCCAGACGGACGCGCACGCTATGCCTTCGCCGTGCGCCGCCTCACGACGACGAAGATGACACCGGTCGAGATCCACGAGCTCGGTCTGCGAGAGGTGGCGCGCATCGAAGAGGAGGAGTTGGCGATCGCGATGCGACTCGGCTTTCCCACGCTGCGCACGTTCCGTGACTCAGTCGTGAAGACGCCCGCCTTGCATCCAAGCTCACGCGAGGAAATCCTCGAGAGATTCCGGCGCTTCACGTACCAGATGTGGGCGCGGCTGCCCAAGCTGTTCGGTCGACTCCCCAGGGGGAAGCTCGAAATCTTCCCCATCGAGCCGTTTTACGAGAAGGAGTCCGCGACAGAGTACAGGGAAGGGACGCCGGACGGCTCGCGTCCAGGACGAGTGTTCGTCAGGACGTACGATCACGCGAACCAGCTCCTGATCTCGAACGAGGCCACGGCGTATCACGAGGGCGTCCCCGGACACCACTTGCAGGTCTCGATCGCGCAGGAGCTGCCCTCGCTGCCGTCCTTCCGTCAGCACGCGTTCTATCGAGCTTTCAGTGAGGGGTGGGCGTTGTATGCGGAGCGGCTGGGCAAGGAGATCGGGTTCTACGAGGATCCATACAGCGACTACGGCCGCCTCGAGAGCGAGCTTTTCCGCGCGATCCGACTGGTGCTCGACACCGGGATCCACGACAAGAACTGGACACGCGACCAGGTCGTGCAGTTCTTCCGCGACCACTCCAGCCTCAATGAGGCGCGGATCCAGTCGGAGACTGACCGCTACATCGCGTGGCCGGCCCAGGCGCTCGCCTATAAGGTTGGCCAGCTCGCGATTCTGCGGGAGCGCGAGAAGGCGCGCCAAGCGCTCGGCGATCGCTTCGATCTCCGCGCGTTCCACGATGAGGTGATCGGTGCCGGCGCGCTCCCGCTGGACACGTTCGAGCAGCGCATGGCAGCCTGGGTGGCAAGCGTGAAGTCGGCTCAGAAATAGGTACTGTCGTGCTGAAGCAGCGATCGATGCCGTCAGTGACCGGGTGAGAGGTGGGTGCGACAGAACGTCATGACGCTCTCGAGGATCTCCCGCGAGCGCTCGTCATGATCGCGCTGGTCGAAGCCGTGGACGCCCGTGGGATGCAGCGCGAAGTCGATGCGGACGCGGTTCGCGAGGGCCGCGCGCATGAAGCGCTCGATCGATTCGTTGAGGTAGGGGATGGCATCGCGGCCGGCCATCGCGACGAACAACGGCGGCAGGCGGGACGGATCGCGGGCGAGGAGCGCAGCGGGCGAATAGCGCGGGACCTCGGAGTCCACGTGCGCCGCGGTCATCGGGCCGCGAAAGGGCGTGGCGCGACGGTGATGCTCTAGATCGAGGTAGGCGTACAGCAGGACCACGCACCGCACGAACGGCTGCGGGTCGCGCAGCACCGCCGACGCGACCTGTCCGCCGGCGGAGTAGAACGCGACGCAGAGTCGATCCGGGTCGATGTCGAGCTCGCCGGCGTGCGCGCGCACGTAGCTCATCGCCGAGCGGATCTGCTGCTC